>CAZFWQ010000049.1:0-792 GCA_964522755.1 uncultured Oscillospiraceae bacterium
AATAGCGTTTCATGCAAATGGAGGCGGCACCTTCGAATCAAGATCCGTCGCAAGTGGAGATGTGATGGGAGATCTGCCGGTTCCCAGCAAGGACAATTCAATATTCATCGGCTGGTTCACCGATGATGGCACATTCAAAAAGGGAGTGGCTGCAGATACCAAAATATACTCGAATCTGGACCTATACGCCTGTTACGTTGAAAGCAAAGCCTTGGTGGAGACCGACGAGCAGACCATGACAAGTGTCATGGATGTAAACCCGGGTTATCAAATCACAGTTCGTTCGTCGGATGCAGCCATGACTGCGGATGATATCAAGAAAGCCATTCAACTCGATACAATCACCGAGGATGTTTCGCAATTCGGCGGCATTTCCATTTCAGGCAGTGCCGGAATCTTCACTATCGCGGCATCGGGCGGATATTCGCCAGGCTGCTCCTATGCAATTACCCTGAATGATGATGATCTGACCTTCAAAGACAAAAGCAGCCTGATCCGCACTTACAATGTGAGCGTCAAGTCACCCGACCCGGTACTCAACCTGCAGCTCGACGGCAGCGTGAAACATATACCGGTCGCCGAAATCAACAGCATAACCCAAAACGGTGAGTCTGTTGATAGTATTTTTGCCCCGCTTTATACAGTTGGCAGCGGCAATTCAGTTGATACGATAACTGGAACATTCATCTTCACCGGCAGCCAGCCGCTCTCGGTCGGCGACAAGCTGGCTGTTTACAAGGGAATCCCTCCTGATGGTGTCATGCTGACCACCAATTCTGGCTTTGGTGGCGT
>CAZFWQ010000049.1:802-14550 GCA_964522755.1 uncultured Oscillospiraceae bacterium
AAGGGAATCCCTCCTGATGAACGTGTTAAGGCCGTAGATTACACTGACCAGCCAATCAGCTATGTTACCGTCAGCAAAATAACAGGCGGCACTGTAAGTTACGAAAGCACTGATTCGGCAGAGGTGATTTTCAAACCGGATGTTCTTCCTGTGAATGAGGCTGATGATCAGGACCTCGATGATGACACAGTCACGATATCCGTCGATAAAATGACTTATACCGGTACAGATTTTGCGGAGATGAGACTGGATGCCTCCACAACGGTGGACCCGGGAGATTTTATCGCCTTTTATACTGGCACATTGGAGAACGCCGGATCGCTGACATATGCGAAAATTGCCAGCGTTGAAATCATCGATGACGATTATTTGATAAGCATTGAAGAGGCAGACGTATCGGACGTGATGAAAAGCATGGATATGTCAGGGTCCAAGACGCTTGATTACAAACAGCTTTCAGAGAACATAAACATTCAGGATGCGGAAGAATCCATCCGGCAGCAGGTTCAGGATAGCGGATTTGCCGAGGCTGCGGCGGATTACCTGGTGGCATTGGCAGAGGCGGATGATGCCACCAGGGAACAAATCTGCGACATGATCGGGATAGAAGATTTCTCAGTCACCAAGGAACTGAGTCCCGCTCTTCTCAGAATGGACTCAGCGCCGCAGGTGGATGTCAGCGCAAGCATCAGTAAAAACCTGAAGCACTTCAGCGGGAACGGCCTTCGCGGCGAAGTCACCGTGACATGCGAGGTCATGCTGGGTGACGATATGAAACTTACGGTTTCCGGGACATTTATTGAAGAGTTCAAAGTGGATCTGAGCATAACCAGTAAAACCATCTGGAAATATTATTGGATATTCCCTTACATAGCCGATTATCAGGTTTCCGCCAACCTGGACCTGTACAATTACACTTACCTTGCATTGAACATGAGCCTTTATTCCGAGGATGAGGCCTGGTCCGACGGGCTGAATATCAAAGACTCCATTGAAGCCCTCAAGGATATGACTGGCGGAAGCAAGCAGATAAATGACAAGGTTCAACGGTTTTATGAACTGTATCAGGAAATGATGTCCAGAGACCATGACTACTTTGATCTTTTCAGCGTCAAGCTGTGTAATCTCACCGGAGGCATAGACCCGCTCCATATACTCGCATATGGCTTGAAAGTGGAATTCGTGGTGTCTCTGGACGCCGATGTGTCCCTTGGAACGGAATTCAGTTATGAAAAGGCTACCCGGTATACCTTTACTCTGAAAATAAATGCAAAAACCGCCACAACTTCGAAAACCACCCTTGTTGAGGAGCAATACAGCTTTACTGCATACGCGATGGGCACCCTGGGCATCAGGGCAGGGATCCGGATCACCCTGGAGGTGGGACTGCTGGACGTCAGTCTCGATTCAATAGGAATCTCGGCAGAAGTTGGAGCCTATTGGAAGATCTGGGGGTTCGTCTATTACAAGCTCCAGTACAAGAACAATGTGACCACCACCGAATCGGGAGGGGGTTGCTACATGGAGATTGGCATTTACCTGACGGTCAAATTCCTGGCCCAGGTAGGCAGTGGCAAGCTCGTGAGCTACAACAAGACCCTCTATGACAATAGCTGGCCGCTATGGAGCGCCGGCTCGCAGTACTACACCTATGATTTCGGTTATACGCTGACGAAAGACAATGACGATATCTTTCTGAAAGGGGAAGAAACAAGCCAAACCATCCCTTCGTCGAACTACAAGATGGAACGGATGGACTTCAAGACCGGCGATATATCCGAGCAGGATTGTGGTCCCGACAGCTTCACCTTCTCCATAAAGAACGACACCTATCATGCCTTCTCCGTTAGCGAAACCGGCGTGATTTCGGTGACTCCACCAACCGACAGCGATATTGCAATGGCGACTTTGGAAATCAATTGGAACGAATCTCCCCTGTCATTCACCTCTGTGCCTGTCTCGCGTACCTTCAACCTGGTTTGGGATGATCTGAAAGAAAGCTATATGTTGAACTTCAATTCGAATGGCGGCAACGTCGCGGGCTGCATGCAGATGCCGTACGGCATGCCGATAGGGTTGCCGCAGCCGGCACGCCAGGGATATATGTTCGACGGCTGGTACACCGACAACGGCACGTTCACGAACAAGTTCCCAAAACCAACGCCAATGCCAGGGCCAATGACGATGCCGGCCACAAACCTGACGCTGTATGCCAAATGGACTCGCGGCATGTCCAGGTATACGGTCTTATACTTCAAGCAAACTCTGGATGGCAGCGGTTATGACCTTGTCGATATGGCAGATGGCAACTGTTTGACCGAAACCATTGTAAAACCAACGGTAAAGAGCTATGAAGGCTTTACATCTCCTGCCGTTCAGACGGTGACCGTTTCCGGTGACAACTCGACTACGGTGGCGTATTACTATACCAGAAACAGCTATACGCTTACGTTCATACTGTATGATGGGATGAATCCAATCGTGAGCAAGCTGAAATGTGGCACTGCAATCACACCGCCGTCAGTCTTCAGGGCAGGTTACAACTTATATGCATGGAAAGAAAAACTCACGGATATCGGATATGCGGCAGTCGCAGAAACCATGCCTCCAAAAGATATTTCCTATTCGGCCATATGGGACATGAGAGGTTATGGCATCTTGTATGACCTCGCCGGTGGCAAGACGACACCAAGCAATGCAAACACACAAAACTGGTCTGTTACAACTTCTGAAACAAAACTCGTCAATCCGACTAAAGCGTTATATATATTCGCTGGCTGGACGGGTACCGGGTTGACGGTTCCGACCCTTTCCGTGACCATCCCGGCAGGAAGTACCGGCAATAGGTATTACACTGCAACCTGGAAGTAATGAGGGTAAAAAATCATCAGGGTTCTGCTTGTGCGGACTCACCATGCTTTTCCCCGATTTGAAGGATGGCTTTTTACTCACATGACAATACTTCCCAATGCCTTGATCACGTATAGCACGATACCTACTGCAAATCCGCATATCGCGCCGTTCACGCGAATCCATTGCAGGTCATTGCCAACTTTTTCCTCAATCATCCGGATGAGCGTCACGGTGTCGAACTTGTCGATGTTTTCCCTGACGAGACGGCCGATGCTTTCATGGTGGCTGTCGATGAAATCGGAGAGCTGGGCGTCGATGAACGTCTCCAGTTTCAATATCATGTCTTCATCGCGTGATGCCCGCGAGAGGATGCTTTCCAGAAAAGGAACAATCCTGCCTTCCATTGTGCCTGCATCGTCAATAAGTCGGAGAAGCCCTTCCCGGGCCTCCTCCAGACCATGACGCACATATTCGTCAAGTTCGTGGCCCTCAAGTATGTCTTGCCTGTACGCATCGAGTTTTTCAAGCACATCCTTGTTTTGGTGCAGGTTGGCGACGGACTCATGCAAAGAGGACAATATGTCCTTTCTGTTCTGGTTCTCTGGATTCCGCAAGTCCTTGGCAAGGGACAGCAGGAAGTCCTGCATCAATTTGCCGATCTTCTGCTCCCCCATCATTCCGGCGATGGCCGGGACGGACAGTTTCATCAGGCCTTTCATCGGCATCGTCCTGATGGCCTCGGAAGCCATCGCACCGATTTCCAGCCGGACTTTTTCCGTGGACAGCGAATCCTCCGCTTTTTCAAGCAGAAGATTCAAGCCGGCTTCATCGTAGTGCCGTGACAGAATTTCATCCGTCAGGATCTTGACCGGGACGCCGAGATCAACCTGCTTCAGATACCTGTGGATCGGTTCGCTCAATGAAGCCAGCACACCATCAGCAGGCAGCGCAGAAACAATGCTGCGTATCACCTGGATCAGGATGGACTTCACGGCGTCGGTGCGCAGGCTCTTTTCGGCCGTTTCCAGTATCCTGCGGGCGGCATCAAGGTCCTGAACCTTTTTCAGGATGCTTTTCTTGTTGAGCAGGTCATTTTCAACCATTGAAACCAGTGCCTGCGTGATGCGGTTCCGGTTGCCCGGAAGGATGGCCGTATGGGGGATGGGCACCCCGAAAGGATGCCGGAAAAGGGCGGTTACGGCGAACCAATCCGCGATGCCGCCAACCATCCCGGCTTCGAATCCGCTCAAGAGCATCAGTATCCAGCCGTTGTCCCGCCATGCCATCCGGCTGATGACAAGGGTCGCCGTGAAGCCGATTGCCATGACAAAAAGCGAGGTGGATGCAATTTGTTTGGTTTTTCCAGTCATGATGGTCCCTCGTATCCGTGAACTGCCTGATTTCCAGCTCTCGTGAGCATATCATGAAAACAGCATTGAATCTCCCATGCATTTATACGGCAGCAAGGCCAATATGTTTCAAACCGCATGCATTTCACATGTGCGCGGACTGCTCTTCAAAATCATGCTGAAATCCTGATGGCGTATCTTCATAGATGGTTGTCTTCATTGCCTTGAACTGGTCACAACACATTTCCCATCCGCTTCCCAAAGTGAATGAATTGCAGAAAAGGATACCGAAACCGGCAGAATCATGATATCATATCTTTCATTGGCCGGATCGACCACCTGTAAATGAGTGCTCATCCGGCCCGAATTCGACCGGTTCATCCTGCCACGCATGGATGGTTCGAAGTGTCCGCACCAGTGGCGGGCAGGCGCGATACAAGGAAGGAACTGCATGTTTAAAACAAAGGGTCTGTTTCATCCAGGCATGAAGCGGGAAGTCATCCTGCTGTTCATCGCAATTGCTTTCATTGGTCTGTCACAAGGTTTCGCCGAGAATCTCTGGACCAATTATTACAGCACCATCGGCATGCAGACGTCGGATCGGACCCTTTTGGAGCCCATTCGCGAAACGCCTGGCCTGCTCATGATGTTCATCATTGCCGCGCTTTCCTTCCTCACACTGGGCCGCATGGGCGCCGTGGCCATGATTACCCGGGCAGCCGGCCTCATGCTCCTTGCCTTCTTCGTGAATGCCTTCAACCCCCTGTTTCTGGCTTTCATGGTCGTCATCAGCCTTGGTGACCATATCTTCATGCCATTGCGCAACAGCATCGGCATCACGGTGGCCCGCGCCGGAAGCGAGGGCAAGGTCATCGGCATCATGGATGCCATGGCGACTGTCCTGTTCATGGCGGCCAGCCTGCCCATCCTCTTCTTCTTCAGCGGGAAACAGATATCCGAATATCGGCTGCTGTTCATACTGGCGGCCATTTCAGCGCTCATGGCCGGTGCCGCGCTGTTCCTGATGAGGACACGGCGTTCAAGTGAAGTGACGGCGAAAGCCCGGCTTGTATTCAAAAAGAAGTTCTGGCTTTACTACCTGATCAGTTTCATCAGCGGCCTGCGGAAACAGATTTTCCTGGTATTCGCACCGTGGATGCTGGTGAAGACATTTTCACAGCCGCTGCAGACCATGACACTGCTGAGCATTGTCGGCGCTTTCACCATTTTCTTCTTCAATCCTTTCATGGGACATCTCATAGACCGATATGGCGAACGCAGGCTGCTTGTGGGCGGAGGCATCATCGCCACGGCCATTTACGCGACTTATGCAGTTCTTTGCACGAAAAGCCCTGAAGAT
The DNA here is from genome assembly GCA_964522755.1 of uncultured Oscillospiraceae bacterium. Classification (GTDB taxonomy): domain Bacteria; phylum Bacillota; class Clostridia; order DSM-8532; family DSM-8532; genus JAEWSN01. The sequence continues at coordinate 6,365 of CAZFWQ010000049.1, forward strand.
TCGCTTGTGGTTTTCGCACTGCTTGCCTTGAGTTTCCTGGACAGGCTGTCCCAGTCGACGCTGATGGGCCGGGATGTTTTCGTCAAGCATACGGCAGACCATCCGGATGAAATCATGCCCACACTGTCTGCCGGCGTCAGCATGGACCATGTCGCCAGTGTGTTGTCTCCAATGCTGGGCGGGTTGCTTTGGGTAACGCTCGGAGCTCAATGGGTATTCATTGCGGGAGCTGTCATAGGTGTAATATATACGTCCATGTGCTTCCTGGTTCCCCCAAAAAAGAAGGATGTCCCGCAGATAACGGCAGAAGTTGTCGGATTGTAGATTCCACCCTCACATGGAAGAAAGACAAGCCGCAAATAATGCCAGAAATTGTCGGGTTATAGTATTTGCCTGCATCACGAGAAAAGGATGTGCCACAGAGAACCGCAGAAACAATCGCATTATATGTTTCACCTGAATATGAAAAGAATATGGGAAGACTTGCCCACTGGAAGAACGTAACATCTCCAGTGGGTTTATTGTATTCATACGTGCGCAGGTTTATACTGAAATTGAGCTTACGTGCGGAATGCGTCCGACAGATAGGAGGAATTCCAATGGATATTTTTAGTTTTGTCGAAGGAATCCAGACTTTACAGGCCATTCTCTTCGGATTGGGGCTGCTGTTGCTGATAGCGGAAGCGTTCATGCCCGGATTCGGGATAGCTGGCATTACGGGTCTTGTCTTGATGGTTGTCGGCATCATCATGACTGCCCGGACTGCTTTTGAAGCCTTTGTGATGGTGATGATACTGCTCCTGTTCGTGGCTTTGCTGGCTGTCGTCATTCTGCGGTCGGCTAAAAAAGGCACATTGTCAAAAAAACTGATTCTCTGGACTGCCGCAAGACATGAAAACGGATTCAGCACAACAGCGGACACAACACCTTTGACGGGCAGGGAAGGGATTGCAGTGACCATCCTGAGACCGGCAGGGACAGGAGAATTCGACGGACAGCGGCTTGACGTGGTTTCCGAGGGGGCATTCATCGATCGCGGCGTCAAAATCAGGATTATCAGGACGGAAGGCAGGCGGATTGTTGTAGAACCGGTCAAACAAAGTTTGTGAACCTTTTGAACCGGTCAAACAAAGCCAATAAACCTTTTGAACCGGTCAAACAAAGCTAGTGAACCTTTTGAACCGGTCAAACAAAGTTAGTGAACCATTTTCCGCAGCGACGGAAAAGAAAGGAACGGTCATCATGGGTGCAGATTTTGTTGTCTATACACTAATCATCACGGCCATCATCATTGTCTTCTCTTTGTTTTTCAGCTTTGTACCGGTGGGGCTATGGATTTCAGCCGCCGCCGCGGGTGTCAAGGTCGGCATATTCAACCTGATAGGCATGCGCTTGCGCCGCGTTGTCCCTACCAGGGTGGTCAATCCGCTTATCAAGGCAATCAAGGCAGGGCTCAATGTAAACATCAACCAATTGGAAGCGCATTTCCTTGCGGGTGGCAATGTCGATAAAGTGGTCAATGCCCTGATTGCCGCGCAGCGTGCCGAGATTCCGCTTGTATTCGAACGGGCGGCAGCCATTGACCTGGCAGGGCGCGATGTCTTGGAAGCAGTTCAGATGAGCGTGAATCCGAAAGTGATCGAAACGCCTCTGGTGGCGGCCATCGCGAAAGACGGCATTGAGCTGAAGGCAAAAGCGCGCGTCACGGTTCGCGCCAACATCGAGCGCCTTGTTGGCGGCGCGGGTGAACAGACCATCATTGCCCGTGTTGGAGAGGGTATCGTCACAACAATCGGTTCGGCCATGAGCCACAAGGATGTCCTTGAAAATCCGGACCGTATCTCCAAGACGGTTCTCAGCAAAGGTCTTGATGCAGGCACTGCTTTTGAAATCCTGTCCATTGACATCGCGGATGTCGATGTGGGGCGCAACATCGGCGCCCAGCTGCAGACAGATCAGGCGGAAGCGGACAAGCGCATCGCCCAGGCGAAGGCGGAAGAGCGCAGGGCCATGGCTGTCGCGCGGGAACAGGAAATGAAGGCTGCCGTCGTCGAGATGCGGGCCAAGGTCGTGGAAGCGGAAGCGGAAGTACCGAAGGCGATGGCGCAGGCCCTTCGCGAAGGGAAGCTGGGCGTGATGGATTACTACAAGATGCAGAACGTCATTTCCGACACCCAGATGCGAAGTTCGATTGCCGGCGTCGGCAAGCCGGAAGGCACGACAGTTGAAAGCAAATAATCCCCACGGCAGGACGGTTGCCGGCAAATGGCCCGCAATGCAGGACTTTGGAAATCAAGGCGGTGAATGATCATGGCTATGACGTCTCTGGCAGTACCGGCTCCAGTTGTCTCCGCGACATTTGAAGTGAAGTCGGTCGGGGCTCCCGCGAAATCGGAAAACCGCACCGGGCAGGCCGACGCACTTCAGGCAATTCATCATCTGACTACCGACCAACTGCTTCAGGGAATGATCCTGTCTGAAGTTCTAGGCAAACCGATATCCTTGAGAAGGGGGCATCGCCGCTTATAGTGCCGATAATTGGCAGACTGCCGATTTATCGGGCGAAAGGGAATCAACTTTGCGCGGAGATGAACTCATTTGCGAAGGCTGCCTCGAATGGGGCAGCCTTTGTCACGTATACTTGATCAGGAGATTGTCCGGGAAATTATATCTTTACAGAGAAGCATTTCATTGGTAGTGTGTGTATATCAAAACAACGGATTTGGAGAGGCGGCACAGATGATCATACAGCAACCGGGGAAAGAACCCAACAAATATCAGAAGGCAAAAGCAAATCTTAAGTTTGGCATGTTCATACATTTTGGCGTAAATACTTTTGCGGACAAGGAATGGACTGATGGTTCCATTCCGGCGACGGCCTTCAACCCCACGTCAGTGGATGCGGATCAATGGGTGAAAACCGCATATGAAGCAGGGATGAGATTTATTGTCCTGGTCACGAAGCATCATGAGGGATTCTGCCTGTGGGACAGCCCCCATACGACCTATGATGTGGGAACTGCGTCCAATAAGACCGATGTTGTCAAGGCAGTCAGCGATGCCTGTCAAAAATACGGCATCAAGCTCGGACTATATTATTCCCTGTGGGACAGAAGCGAGCCAACCTACAAGACGGATTTTTCAAATGGGTATATTGCCTATATGAAAAACCAACTGACTGAACTGATGACGAACTATGGACACATCTGCGAGCTTTGGTTTGACGGAGCCTGGGAAAAAAGCAGTTCGGACTGGAAGCTGGATGAGCTTTATGACCTCGTAAAGAAGCTGCAGCCGCAATGCCAGATAGGGATCAACGGGACAATCGGCAATCCGGACAAGGTGGGCATGTGGTGGATGCTTTGGAAAAGGCCGAAACTGCAAAAGGACGGCGACTCCATGCGGTTTTTCCCATCGGATTTCAGGCTGGCCGATCCCAGCATTCCCAAAAAGAAGGATCCGAAGCTCTTTACTCACGATGGGAAAACATATTATCTTCCGTTTGAAGCGACGCAATGCTTGAAGCCGACATGGTTTTACAATACGAAGAACGAAAAAAGCAAGTCGAGAGACGTTCGGAAAATCGTGAAGGCGTATAAACAACTGGTATCGCAAGGTAATTCCTATGTGCTGAACGCCGCGCCAAATCGCGAGGGCAGGCTGATGCAATCCGATATCGACGCGCTGCAAGAGGCCGCCAAGGTTCTGGGGATTGCGAGAAAGAGCGCAAAGTAGGCTGTGGGCGCTGCACTTGCAGGCAAAGCCGGCATTACCGGGTACGCCGGCGATCATGCTCCTCACTCCGGAAATGGCACCGATGAATGCGGCACCGAAGGAAACAACGCTGGAAAATCATGTGCCCTGCTTCGGAAACGCCGCCGATGAATGCGGCACCCGCAGCATGGCAGCCATGCTGCTGATGGCCGTCCTGCTCGGACTCGGTGAAAAGATGGGTGAGTGGTTCCTACCCGTCTGCCTGCTGGCTGTGGCCGCGTTTTTTTCCGCGGCGCGCTGGAGCACTGGTCCTGCGGTGAATTTCCTGACAACCGCCGGATTTGGACTTATAGGAACAATACTATTCTTCGGATTCGGGAAAGATTCGGCATTCAAGAAGGCCGAAACCATTACTGGAACAACTTGACGAAGATTCAGGCATTGCTTCGCAATCAACCTGTGTGTATCAGGGATTCAAGCATTGTTTCGATATAAACCTGTGCGAATCAGGGATTCAGGTATTGTTTCGCAATATCCTGTGCGAATCATGATAGGAAAAACAGCAGCAGCGAGGGCATTGATGAGGAGGGACACATGAAAATCGGATTGGGAATTGACACGGGTGGAACCTGCACGGATGCGGTACTTTTTGACTTCGAAGAAAACATGGTGCTGGCAACGGCAAAAGCAATCACAACGAAGGAAGATCTCTCGATCGGCATTCTAAACGCCATCGACAGTCTTCCTGCTTCATACTTGCCAGAAATAGTCAGGGTGGCCCTGTCCACAACGCTGGCTACCAATGCGGTTGTTGAAAATAAAGGCGGACGGGCAAAACTGCTGATGATGAATGCTTATCGCAAGGTTGTGTCTGACGCGGGGAAACATTACGGGCTGCCTCCAATGGAGGATATCAGGTTTCTTGATGCGGAACTTCCGGAGAAACAGGATACGGGGACTGAATCGGTCGGCAGTGAAGAATCCGGCTTGGCGACCGAATCGGTCGGCAGTGAAGAATCTGGCTTGGCGACTGAATCGGTCGGCAGTGATGAGCCCGGCTTGGCGATTGAATCGGTTGGCAGTGATGAGCCCGGTTCGCTAAATGAACTGCCGGGAGAAGAATGCATCATTTCCGTGCCAAATGACTGGAAAGTATTCTTCGAAGAGAATTCCGATTGGGTCAGGGATGCCGATGCGATGGGCATCGTCGAACTGGACGCCTCCCTCAACGGAGCCATCCTCGAAAAAACGGCCAAAGCCTATCTTGAAGCGACGTATGCCATCCCCGCCATCGGTGGCTTTGAACTTTTTTCCGAGCCGAACGTGCTGCAGCGCGGAGCCGGCACACTGCTGAATGCGCGGCTGATGCCGGTCATCGGGGACTTTTTGTCTTCCGTCAAGCAGGCATTGGTGCAGCGGGGCATACAGGCGCCGGTCGTGATTGTCCGCAGTGACGGCACGCTCATGTCCGAAACCTTTACCGGTGTCCGTCCGGTGGAAACGCTTCTGTGCGGCCCTGCGGCGTCCGTGATGGGTGGATTGTCGCTTTCCGGCGCGCCCGACAGCCTGATTGTCGACATGGGCGGCACCACGACCGACATGGCCATTGTCCGGAACGGCGTTCCCCTGAAGGCGGAGGACGGCATCCGGATCGGGAAATGGAAAACATATGTGAAGGGCGTTTATATCGACACGTTCGGGCTGGGCGGCGACAGCGCCATCCGCCACACGCAGCATGGGCAATTGCACCTTGACACATCCCGGATTATGCCGCTTTCCATGTTGGCGGACAAGTGGCCGAATGTTGTGGGAAAACTGGAGAAGCTTCTGGCAACGAAGTACCGCCACACTCTGCCCCTGCATGAATTCTACGTTTTGGTCCGCGATATCGGCAGACAGCCAGATGCTGCTTCGCGCTATACTGAACGCGAAATTGCCTTCTGCGACGCGCTTCGTAACGGTCCCCTCATTTGGATGGAAGCAGCCGAGGCCATTGGCCTGGATATGTATAATCTGAACATGACCCGGTTGGAACGGGAGGGAGTCGTGATGCGGTGCGGCCTCACCCCGACCGATCTGATGCATGTCCGCGGCGAGTTCACCAGGTACAACCGGGAAGCCGCCATGCTGGGACTGCGGTTTGTGGCAGCTTGTACGGAGTTGGAGCCAACGGAACTGGTGGACCGGATATATGATCGCATCAAGAAAACGTTGTACATCCACCTGGTCAGGCTTCTGCTTGAAGAAACCGACCCGCACTATCGGAAACATGGCCTGGGTATCGGGCTTGAGCGGGTGATAGCGGCACAGTGGGATGCGTTCAGCCAAAAATCAGTGCAAAGGGGAAAAACGGAATTTCAAGTCCGACATGATGATTCCGACACAGTCCCAAGTGAAATCCCTCCGGCCAATCCACTGACCGAATGGCAGAAAGTGAAGTCGAAAAAAGAGGTTCCCCCGGCATTCGGCCTTCTTGATATTGATATCCGAACGCCTGCCGTATTGGTGGCCATCGGCGCGCCAACCCACATTTTCCTTCCGGATGTTGCCCGGGCACTGGGTACGACCTGCATGCTTCCGGAGCACGCGGGCGTTGCGAACGCACTCGGTGCCGTGATAGCGCATATTTCTGCCGAAGTGCGCGTGGAAATCCGCCTGGAGGGTGGGCCCGGTGGTTTTGCAGGTTACCGCGTGCGAGGATTCGAAGGCGGCAGGCTGATTGAGAACCGCGATGAAGCAGTCGCCTTTGCACGGGCGGACGCAGAAGCGCAGGCACGTGCCGAGGCGTTGAGGCGCGGCGCAGTCGGAGAACTGACCGTAACATCCGGGGTTGTCACACAGGCGGCTGAAGCCAGGGGCGGGGCACGGATTGAACTTGGGATTACAGTGACCGCGACGGCAGTAGGAGGATCCGATATCGTCCTGCACGGAATGAAAGCCGAACTGGATATTTGAGTGAAAGAGGATCCGATATTTGAATGAAGGCCGAATCGGGTATTTGAGTGAAGGGCGAACCGGTACTTGAATGGAAGCCGAACCGGATATTTGAAGGAGAAGCCGACGGCATCGTCAATCTCCCCGATATTCCCGACATGCTTCCACCATGGCCAGATAACCGGAAACAGGAACATAGTCCGGGATGGAGTTGCCGGAACCCAGGGCAAAGCCGCCATGGCCTTTGGATTCATCCATCACCTCACGCACCATTGCCCGAATTTCCGATTCGGTCTTCTGACACAGGTGATCCATGTCAATTCCGCCGAAATTGCCGATTCGGCTGCCATATAGGTCGAACCATGTCTTGAAAGGGGCAATCTGGTCTTCATTCGAATGCTTTGCATCGATGCCGACGTAACCAATCATGTCTTCCATCACATCGAAGATGGCACCGCACGAATGCAGCAGAAACGGCTTATCATAAGAGTGTATCAGGTCTACGATCTTCTTGTATGGTTGAAGGATATGGCGCTTGATATCGTTTGAAGACAACAGGGTCGTTGATTTGAAACCGAGATCGTCACCGAAACGGAGAACACAGAAGTCATCCGCATAGAGATCCATGAACCGGTTCCAAATGGCCAGGCTGACCTCTCCGACACGCGCGAACAAATCGGCGTAAAGGTCAGGATCGTCAACCGAGATATAACAGAGATCAGTGTATCCAACCAGGTCCTGGACGCATTCAAAGATGCCGTTGCCAACCCCGCCGATGGCTTTCATGCCCTTCGGCATTTCAGCGTGCAATGCGTCGAAGTTCTCCCCGTACGCCTTGAAGTAGAGTTGCGGAACTTCTGTCCACGGATACCGTTCAAAATCCGTGCGATTCCTTATCACTCCTGGCTTGTGTCCACCGAGTGCGCCGCTCCCGGGCATGGCCGGCCCGATGCATTGCTCGAAAGTGACGGTGTCGTAACCCATGTCACGATAAAATGCCGCGTAATGCCGCATGAACTCCCGTTTGTCGGCGAAGTCACCACTGAATAGCGCTGCAAATGTTTTTCCGGTGATACGTTCCATGATGCCTACGCTGATGCTGTGCTCGTAAAGCGGAAGGCGAGGTGCCACCTGATTTCTGGCAGCCGTTTCAATGTTCCTGTAATCCGGTGAAAAAGGTTTCATGGTTTTTCCTCCCGATTGTCGTGATCCGGGTGCTCATCACATCCGTACATTCATCATAACCGCACCTATGTCAAATGACAACTTTCAGGTTATAATAAGTCATGTTCTTCTATCCTGTAAATGCGCTGTAAACAATCCGGAGCATATCGAATGAATGGCGCATTCACAGGGCTTTCTGATGATTCGCCGCGAAGCATGTAATGTCTACCCTTGAGGAGGATTTCATGAATTCAAGACAAAAAGTGCTGGATGTTTTCAATCGGAAAAGCAGCGGCCACGGAGTCATGTGGACCGGACACCCAAATGACGCAACGATACCCATTTATGCAAAGGAATGGTCCATAGAGCCGACC
>CAZFWQ010000050.1:0-5866 GCA_964522755.1 uncultured Oscillospiraceae bacterium
ATTGAAGATGCACAACGTGGGTCCGGCAGCTTTCCTGCGAATAGCCCGAGGGAACATCACGTCCCGGAATCAGGATTGATATGCACTTCGTAAATCTTGCCGTTTTCTCCTCGCAAGTCCAAATGGTGGTATTTCTTTGCATCAGACACAGCCAGTACCTTTCCAGTCTCATTGTCCAATATCGTCAATTTGGCGCGCGTATTCAAATGCATCTCAAGTTCGATATCCAGACTATCGCCATCCACCATGCAGCTGTATGAAACAGTATGATTGCGATACTGCAGGTTCCTGATCCCATAGCGTCCCCCTTTTCGGACCAAGGGACCAGGAATTGTGGGCGCTATCAGAAACCTTTCATCCCGGGCATCAATGATCTCATGAAATCCCAGTATGTTCCGAATGATGAGCGTTGGCAGCGTAGCACCCCAACCGTAATTTTCACAGCCCCCCGGATTATCATCATCAATGGCCCAGAATTCATTTGCGACGCCACGGAGGCGGTAGTTGTACTGAGATGGCAGGGACAGCCCTGATTCCTTTACCATCACGTCTCTTGGTGTCCGGGCATCAAGCTTTGGAAACTCCCGGTCTGCTGTTTCAGAGACTACATCCGAAATAAATCTCCTTTCGTCACAATTCCAAGCTGCCTCAGTGAATATGTAAAGGTACGATGGCCATTCCAACCAGTGTTTGGGATTCTCCTTGAAATAGGAGAAGATCCACTTGCCCTGTTCCCGGCTGGATGCATTGGCAACATTGACAGCGAAAGGAGCCGTCATCATCACATCATGGTAATCTTTCTGGATGATGGGCTTGCCGGTTGAAACATGGAAGTCACGAAACTCACCGTCATGGAACATTTTATTGGTCATGTCACCATGTTTCCTTGACAGGGCCTCCCATTTATCCGTATCTCGTGTTTTTCCCAGTATTTTAGAGAAATACACCATGCAGCGGTATCCATCTGCCATGGCTGCCTGCAGATCTACCGTCCTGGTCCCCGTCACGTCTGCTGCTACATCAGCCTCTCCGTTTTCATAGTCAAGGGCAAATCTCTGAGAGCCATCCTGTGCTTCCCAACTGCATTTCACATGGAAGTAGCCTTCCTTGTCCGTTCTGTTGTCTTCCCACCACTTCATGTATCTTTCCAGATAATCATAGAGTTTTGAGATCCAAATATCATCCCCCGTACGAGCATGGATAAATCGGATAGTCGGAAACAACAGCACCCAGATCGGCGCAGTCGCACATTCCGAACCATCCTGACTGATCATGTTCACACTGCCGTCTTCCCGACTGCAAGGCACATTGGGAGCGATGGCATCGGCAAAAGTACCGTAGATCACTTCCTTGGCCAGCTCCGGATCCCCATAGCTCAGGCACATGCAGTCGATGGCTGTCTCCCCCAAAACGGATCGGGGCGTATGAACCTGCATTGAATCCCAGTGATGACGATATCGACCGACCGGGGGACGCATGGTCATGCGGATGGTTTCAAAATGATAGATCATACCGTGTTTCCATTCATTTGAGAAGTCGCCCGTCAGTTGCGGTGCCCTAGAATAAAAGGCATTGTCTTCACGGTACTTTTGCTGGAGCGCTTCTTCAGCTTTCGGCAGCGCCACGTACAGCTTGTCGACAGCAAAACTTTCATTGACATCACGCACCAGTGAAAAGGTCAGTTCCTCGCATTCTCCGGGTCCAATACTGACGTCATAGCTCAAAGTCGCATAGATCGGTTCTGCTGATTGGGTAAAAGCGCCATGATTGCTCGAACGGTCTCCGGAATAGATCCATGACGCCCATTGCACGGGGTCTCCGGTAGCCTTCATGAAAGCAATGGCCCTGTCTGCACCCAGGGCGAACACGTCGCCATATGCCCAGATTTTACTGACTGCGGCCTTATATGGTTTGTTATAGCTTCCTGAAAACCCATCGCACCCCCACCATCTTGTCTCTGGAAATCCGTATATGTTCGTCAGGTGCATGGTGGCATCACAGGATGCCCCTGTTGGGTTTTCAAGAGAAACGATACAGGATAAGACATCTTCCTGCTGCAGGAAATATTTGAGTGATACCGCAATGCCATTCACATTGAAGTCATAACTCATCATGTTTTTCGTATGATAATAAGAGTGGAGTTCAATATTGTTTTTCTCATAATCACCGGCATCATGCAGCACGATATCCCCAATGGAAAAAGAAGGATGTACGAAAGACAGATAATTGATATTCCTAAGCAATCCAAATCCATTCCCGTAAGGAAAGGGTAAATTCCTGCACCAAAAGCCTTGTCCCACAGGAGGAACAGTTCGGAACACGCCGCTTTTATTGTGCACGGCACTGTGATACGGATTGTCTATATACCCGAATGGGGTGTAGCTGTCCTTGGGAAATAAAGTCTCCGTCTTTTGATTCTGATGCTTTTTCATCCCATGCCTCCATGTGTGACTATTTTGTAACTGCATTTATTCAGCTTATTATTCCGCCAACGGCATTTCAGTCATGCGAAGCGTCGTGCATCCGTATGGCACAAGCCTTATTTTCACTTTTTCACCAACTGCTTTCCCTTCCGGATAGGCTGCTGCGGCACCGTGACTCATGGACCAGGGCACGGTTTTCGCATCCACCCACACTTCAACTGGCGCAGTATTGTGATCAAAGACTCCTGGCAGCACCTTCTTTTCAATGAATTCAAGTTCTTTCAGATTTCCTTCATCTATGCACAAAGCATAATTCCATGGAGAAACTGGAAAAATCTCAATGTTGTTCAGCCAGGGTTTTTCCTTGCCTTCAGATTTTTCCTGCTTCACTCTGCGTTCTTCTATTGGGAGTGAATAGACCAGAGGCCCCCGCTTGATGGAATACAGATCATTATCCCGTCCGATCAGCGTTGCTTCCATCGGGAGTATCAATTCAATCTCCGTATCGCCATCCCACTTTCGATGAATCTCATGATATTTCCCTGCTTCAACTTTCTCTGCCTTCCCCCCCATCTTGATGCTGGCATCCTTTGCCCATGCTGGAATCCGCAGATAAATCGAAAAAAGACTTGATTTAGACGCATTGACCTTGACCTTGATGCTGTTCTTGAATGGATAGTCCGTTTCCAGCGATACCATGATATCTGCATCCTCTATCGTCGTTTTCAACTTCATGGGGGCATAAGCCGTGATTGCGATTCCATCCTCTGCAGACATGAATATCGAGGAGGCGAATTTTGGCCATCCCTGATGCATGTTTGCCGTACAGCAGCCGAAATCAGGCTCAACTCCAAACAAATTGGCTTCAGGGCCATTTGTTAAAAATAGGGGGTCTTCCTGATGGGAACACTCTACTTGATTTACCTGCTGATCATACTGGTGTGCCGTCATATCGGGTAAAAAAGTGGCTGGAAGTGCGTTGTATGTGACTGATTCAAGCCTGTCTCCCCAGTAGGCATCATGTGTAATAGCCGTTAACCATTCAAGACTATACATAAACTCCACAACCGCGCATAATTCATGGCCTTGAATGGGTGATTTGCCGGAAAGGCATTCATCCCCATTGAACATGCCGGTAACAACGCCATGGTATTTGTCAAGTTGCCCAAGCATGCTCAACGGCACATGATCGATAACTTCTCTGCCCATGCACGCCTCATACATCGATTGACCCTTCAGCATCATGGCCTGATTCACCACATGGTTCATTTGACTCCATCTGCCATGTTCCTGCGCCTTCTCATACGGCCAGTCTTCAAAGAGGGCCGGCCAGTCGAATCCCTGTGCCCGTAATTTTACAGCAAGGTCCATGAGCCATTTTTCACCGGTACGCGCATGAAGCCAGGAGATCGAAATCAATGCTTCAAACCATCGTGTCTGTCCCCATCCAAAAAGAGTATTGCGGTCAATATGCATGTCACAATTCTTCAGCGCTTTTTCTATTACTCCCTGTACACGATCATCACCTGTTGCATCACTCCACACAGTCAAGGTTTTCAATACTAAAAACAGGGCCCATAAGTCATATGAAGCTCTATCTTCTGTCGGGCATATCCAACCATCCGCTTTCTGCCTGTCAATGATTGCGTCGATGTACTTTTTGCAGACAGCTTTCAGATCTTTGTCGTCAATCAGCCATGCAAGAGGGATAAGCCCGTCCAGCCAGTATGGGACACGCTCCCAACCCTCGTTTTTCCCTCCGACCCATTGGCTCTCCTTGATGCTTGGCCAGAACTCATGCAAATGCCCACTCAGCCCTTTTGCCTGAATGATCAATTGCTCTTTGAGCCATCCCTGAGGACTCATATTCATGGTTGGAAATAAGCCCCATACATAATCATCTTTTTTCACTGTCATCAACCTCGATTTTATCGAATCGGTTTCGGATTACCGAAAGACGAACATCATCTCAACCCGTCGTGCGCCTCATTGACTGTCCATGTTTTCTTTTCCCCATCCCGGTAAAACGCGCAGGTAGTTAATGCTCTTCAATAAAGCTCGATTAACTACCTGCGCATCGATCGTTTTGTGCGAAATAACTATTCCAAGTGTTAATTAAACCAAATCATCATTATTTATAGAACTTTGCATAAAGTGCAGTTGCTTCATCAAAAACTTTTTGTCCGCCTTCGTCATACCATTTTTTAACATATTCATCGAAATCAGAAACTGGACGATCGCCCTTGATAATCTCCGAGATATATGTTTGTTCAAGCACGGTCAATGATTCCTTGTAAGTATCCAACACTGGAAAGGGTCCGGGTATTCTGTTCATGACGGTATGTTTTCCGTTATTTGCCACTGTCATGCCAAATTTGTCCCAATCCGTCATTTTGGTATTCCATGATGCTGCCCTGACATTGTCAATATCCAGCAAGAAAGTATCGAGAATAGACTTCATTGAACTAAGCGGCCCAATACCATAATCTGCCGCCAACTTTCTTTTGACCTCAGCATTTTCAGCCATCGTATCGTAAGGCGGCAACCATGTAGCGCCATCTTTTGATGAATATTTATAAGTTTCACCTTCATAGCCCCAACTTATTTTCCTTAACCAATCCACATTGCCCGCCGTTTGGTCAAAGACTTGCATGTAGCGCTGCAATTTCCCTTCCTGCCCTTCCATGCTTGCCGTAAACATGATGCCGGCATAATCCAATGGCTCAAATTGCAATAGGCCACTGCCGCCACTAGGTCCTTTCAATCCGTTTGTAATCGTAAATCCTGCGCCAGGCGTATTCTTTTTCACGTTATATATGAACTGTCCGGCATTTGGGTCATCCTCAAACAAAAACATATGGTAATTCATGATGGTAGATCCGGCTTTACCAGAGTTGATTTTCCCAAAATATGAACCCCAATCCCCGGAGGTAAGCATTTCGGGGTCTATCCAACCAGCCTTGTACCATTTCTGCAGCCAGGTCAGGCCATCCTTCAATCCCGGCGCTACTGAACCATATGTCAATTTCCCGTCAACACCAATATACCAAAGACCAAGGTAAGAATCGTATGCACCCGTTATAAAGCTGAATGCAAATTGAAACCAGTTGGCACAAGTATATCCGTATGTATCATTCTTGCCGTTGCCATCAGGATCCTGTTCCGTAAATGCCTGCAGAACCTTGTCCATTTCTTCAGGAGTGGTCGGGGCACTCAATCCCACTTTTTTCAGCCAGTCTGTTCTAAAACCAAGCCCATTGCGCGTTCCCTGCTCGGGGTAAATATTGGGAATTGCGTATATTTTACCATCACGGTCGTACCACTTGTAAATGTCGCCACCAACCATGTTCGCATATTTGGCATAAAACTTCTGGGTTAGTGGCATATTCTCGACTATCATTTTTTTATCAAGCGGAATGATTAGCCCTTGAGATACATATTCC
>CAZFWQ010000050.1:5876-14475 GCA_964522755.1 uncultured Oscillospiraceae bacterium
TCTCCTGCCATGATCTTTGTGGTGTACCAGTCATAAGCAGACTGATCGGGTCTGAATATCGGTATGATGTTGATATTGAATGCTTTTTCCATATCAACTTTTACTTTGGCGTTTGCGTTCCACTCCGAAGAGGTGCTGACATAGATCTGAAGATCGTATTTCGTGTCGAGGTTGGGTTCGGTTGCCTCCGCAGCGGTTTCAGCAACTGTCGTTTCAGCTGCTGCCGTCGTTTCAGCTGCTGCCGTTGTTTCGGCTGCTTTTGTCGTTTCCGCCGCTTTTGTCGTTTCCGCCGCCTTTGTCGTTTCGACAGTAACCGGGCTGGCCCCGCAGCCCGCCAATACCAATACTATCAGCATAGGCGCTATTAGAAATCTTGCAACTATTCTCGCCTTCATGTAAACTCCTCCCTTTATTGAGAAATCCGGGCATGATGAATGTTGTAGGTTCTGCACCGCGTAAAGCAAAATTACCTGGCTTATTATGATGAGTTAACATTTCGATACTCAAATCCATTCATTTTATCACCACCCTTCAATCAATTTGAGATTCATCAGGTCACCTGCTTAGCCCTTGATCGCACCAAGTGAAATCCCTTTGACAAAGTATCTCTGAACAAATGGATACACTAAAAGCATGGGAGCTACTGATACCACAATGACGCACGCTTTCAGCTGCGCTTCATTGGGAGATCCTTCAAGGTGTTTGCTTTCCCCCATCCGCAGCAGGGTCTCCTCAAGAGACTGCATATGGTTATCCACCAGTATCCTTCGCACTATCATCATCATGACCTGCTTGCCCTGTTCTGGAACAAACAGGTAATTGCTGAACCACTCCTGCCAGTTTGCAACGCCGACCCATAATGCGATGGTCGCCAATACCGGAGTCGACAAGGGCAATATGATGGAGAAAAATACCCTCAGGTAGGATGCTCCATCAATTCTTGCAGATTCTTCCATAGCTTCAGGTAAAGTAATAAAGAAATTCCTCATGATGAAAACGTTGAACGCATTGACAAGTCCCGGCAGCACCATCGCCCATACCGTGTTGAACATGCCAAGCTGTCTTACCAGTATGTATCCGGGTATCAATCCTCCTGAAAAAAACATTGTGATAAGTACGAACACAGTTGTGAATTTATTAAGTGGCATATTCTTCTTGGACAACGGGTAAGCCATTGACGCTGTAATCAAAGTAGAAAGGACGACCGCGAGAATTGTCCGGATGATCGTGTTCAGGTATCCTTGCCATAAAGCGTCATATCTTCCCATGACTCTCCAACCAGTGAAATCGACGTCGTTGGGGAATAAATATACCTTTGCCTTCCAAATATAATCCGGTGATGAAAACGATGCGATCACCTGGCTGTAAAAAGGATACAGGGTGATGATTATTATCAAGATCATCAGGGTGTAATTGCAGATATCAAAAAGATTGGGTTTTCTAAATCTTGAGTTTGAATAACGCATACTCGAATCTCCTTACCATAATGTGTAATCGTTACCTTGCAATTTTGCAAAATAGTTGGAACTTGCGATCAATATTACGGCAACTATCGATTTGAGCAATCCGACTGCTGTGGAAAAACTATATTTTTGATTGATGACGCCACGTCTGAAAATGTATGTGTCGAGAACATCCGATACTTGGATAGTGAGGGTATTCTGCAGATTGATGATTTGGTCAAATCCGGAGTTGAGCACGCCGCTTACGGACAGGGTCAATAAAATGGTAATCACCGGCACCAGGCAAGGTATGGTAATATGAACAGCCTGCTTATATCTGTTTGCACCATCAATGACTGCCGATTCATACAATTCCGGATTGATCCCTGCGATTGACGCGAAATATATGATGGCTCCCCAGCCAAATCCCTTGTAAACATCAGTGACTACCAGAAATGCAACAAATGTCTTGCTTTCACCCAGCAGCATGATTGGAGCCAGGCCGAATAATTCCCGAATCCCGTTATATGGGCCATGTGATGAAAAAAGCTGGGTGAAGATTCCCGCCATGATGACCCATGCGATGAAATTGGGAAGATATGAAATGGTCTGCGTAAGTTTTTTAAACTTAAGATTGCTGACTTCGTTAAGCAGGAGGGCAAAGACAATGGGTGCGGGAAAACCAAAAATGATTTTCAATATGCTGATCAGTAAAGTATTCTTCAGCACAGTCCATATGTATGGATTATCAAAGATTGCCTTGAAATGTACAAAGCCTACCCATTTGCTGCCCATTATCCCATCCAGAAACCGGAAATCTTTAAAAGCAAGAGTAACTCCATACATCGGAATATAGGAAAACACAAAGAAGAATATGAAACCAGGCACCATCAGCAACAGCAAACCCTTATATGCAACTACTCTCTTGAAGTATAGCCTTATCTTGCCGTCAATAACCTTTTCACTTTGCCCATTTGACGTATTAAGCATATTCGTTCACTTATCCTCCTTTTCTTATCATGTAATGCAACTGTTGATTTTTCTTGAAACCAAACTTTGAATGATTTCAGGGATTGTATTCATATTAATAATATTCGAGCTTCGAAAACCAGTATGAATATTGACAAAACATGATATTGAATTGACTTTTTAATCGTTTTAATTCACATTGATAACATAATATGTATTTTTGAAATATTTACTTTAGCCATGAGCCGGATTTCTTGATTTTGTGGTCATTCCGTCGTATTTCCTGGCTTCCATTTGCAAAACCATTGTAGGAACCAATAGATGCATCTTCCCTTCAATTTTTTCTTGACTGGCGAGATGGTCTTATGCTATTATTCACTTGAGTTTAATCGTTTGAATAAACTGTAATAACGATCTTGGTGTATGCTTTCCTGATATTAATTATGATAAAGAAGGAAAATCTAATGATTACATTGAAGGATATCGCAAAAGCCGCAGATGTGTCCGTCGCAACAGTATCAAATGCACTGAACAACAATGGAAAGACAAGAGAAACCATTAAAAATAGAATAGCCAAGATAGCCAATGAAATGGGATATATCCCCAATGATATGGCTTCCGGACTTAAAAGAGGGAAGACGCATACCATAGGGATTATTTCCGAAGACATTACATCCTTCAACATGCCGGATATCATCGACAGCATAACGGAGTTCGCGGAAAACAGAGAATATTCAATATTGTTGAGCAATCTGCGATACAATCAGAAAACGCAAATCCGGGGCGAGGATTACTATCACTCACTATATAAGTACGAAGACAATATTCATGAACTTGGCAACCTGCTGCTGAGAAAAAAGGTTGATGGAATCATATACATCGGTTCTTCGGATTGGGAAATGAAGTCAGTCTTAATCAACACTACCAACATTCCGGTAGTGTATGCCTATTCGCATAGTGTCATTCAAAGGCAAGACCAGCATTATGTATATTACGATGATGCAGATGCCGGATATATCGCAACAAAGGCGCTGCTGGACCTGGGGCACAAGAAAATAGGCCTGATAGCCGGCCCGCTGCAGTCTTCTCCGGTTCAGAAAAGATGGCACGGTTATCAAAACGCACTGGAAGAAGCAGGAATTCCATTGCAGGCAAGCTACATAAAATCCGGACCGTGGAGTTTCGAATCCGGCAGAATGCTTTCCAAAGAGATCCTTCAGCTGGAGTATCCTCCCACTGCTTTGTTCTGCATGAACGATAGAATTGCAGCCGGTGTGATTTGCATGGCGCAAGAATTAGGCCTTGAAGTACCAAAGAACCTGTCTGTAATCGGAATGGATGATAATGAATACGATATGTACATAAAGCCTACCATTAGTACAATTGCACTCCCATTAAAAAAAATTGGTGAAGTATCAATTGATATACTGCTGCAAATGATTGATGGAAAGTCAACCACCGAGTTTAGAGACATATCACTAAAATGCAGCCTGATCTTGAGAAATTCAACAAGTCAACTCTATGGCAATGATGTCAATGGCTTCAGCATCTAGCAAAAAAAGCACAGGGCCTTCCCGATAACAGTACACTCGGGTATTCATGTGTGATATTGTCAAGTGAGGTGCTCTCAAATGATTCATAAGGGTTTCGCGAAGAACGAGCCTCATGAAGGCCAAAGTTTCCCCCTGAACATTTATAAATATACGATTGAGTCAATGAATACTGTTCCTCCACATTGCCATCCAAGCTTTGAAATAATCTATGTAAATACCGGATCGGCAATCGTTAGAATTGAAAACGAGAGATATATGATATCTGCTCCCTGTATTTTCTTTGTGAACATGCACCAGGTCCATTCGGTTGAACCCGTACGCTCGGAGAAGTCATGCATATTGCATTGCATCGTTTTTGACAAAGTGATTTTGGATACGATAAATTTGAATCGTTACTATATCAGTTATATCAAGCCTATTATTGATGGGAAAATAGTATTTCCAACACTCATTGCTTCAGACAATAAATTATGTAAAATATTGTCCGGCTCACTTCAAACTGTCATAAAAGAATATAACAGCAAAAATGTTGCATATGAATTATTGATTACCTTGGAATTGGAACGCTTGGTTGCGTCGATTTTCCGATACCACGATTTTTTCAAGGGCACTGAAGAACAAAGCATGTCCTCATCCAAAAAAGAGTTGATGGACCTTCTTTTCATCTATTTGAAGAACAATTTCCAAAGAAAAATATCGCTGGATGAAATATCGGATTTCCTGCATATCAACAAGTTTTATTTTTGCAGATTGGTGCATAACATATCCGGCAAATCATTTACGGAATTATTGAATATTTATCGAATCGACCACGCTGCCAAGCTTATTAAATCAAAGCCTCTTTCAATCTACAGCATAGCTGAACAATCAGGCTTCACAAATCTAAGTTACTTTAACAGAATATTTATGAAATATACAGGCTGCACTCCATCTTCCTATCGGAAATCAGTGAAGAATGACGTGATTTGATAGACTCAAAATCTGCAGAACGGTCTAGTGACAACGAATTTGAATAGATGAGAGACTACAGTATTGAAATGACGAGAGACTACAGCATTGCATCGGAGGTCATGCCATGATAATACCACGAGATATTGTAAAAGCGCAGATTAACCATGTTGAAACAGATTTTGTGCCTTATTCCATTGAGTTTGAATCCGAGCCCAAAAAACGCATGGATGCGCATTTCAAAAACAACAGTTGGGAGAATGAGCTTATAGAATGCATATCTCTGATAGGTGGTGTTTTTGATTCGTGGGATACCATGGTAAGTACGGACGCGGATAACCCTGACAAGGTTGTGGATGTATACGGAAGCAAATGGACAAGAAACGATGTGATAGCCTACCTTGATGAACCTGTTTTACATAAAACAGCTTTGCAGGATTACATATTTCCCACACTTTCAGATTTTCTGACTCCTGATAAAGAAGTGGCATTCAGAGCCAAATGTGAAGCGCCTGGGAACTCATACAAAGTATTATTGTTGGGTGCAGGCCCATTTGAGTACACCTGGAGACTTCTCGGACTGGAAAATGCACTTGAAATGATGATTACCGACCCCGACGCGTATACATACATACTGGATTCCATGGGAACCCTTCTTCATTCATTCATTCATGCCAGCAGCCATTACCCTGGCGATGCCGTTGAATTCGGCGATGACTGGTGTGACCAGCGAGGCTGCATCATGGGACCAGAGCGCTGGAGAAGGTTTTTCAAGCCACGTCTTGCCGATTTATATGCAGCAGTTCATAAAACTGGCAAGAAAGTTGTACAACACGTATGCGGAAGCATAGCTGAAATACTGCCCGACCTGATAGAGATCGGGCTGGACGTTGTGGAAAGCGTGCAATCCGAAGCGGAAAACATGAATCCATATGTGCTCAAAAAGCACTTCGGCAAGGATATCACTTTTTGGGGCGGACTTGGCTGCCAGCAGATAGTTACGTTCGGAACCCCTCTTGAAATAAAGGCCGAAATCCGAAAGCTTCGGAGTGAAATGGCCATAGGTGGAGGCTATATTCTTGCGCCAAGCAAAACACTGAATTCAACCGTCCCGATCGATAACCTGCTTTCAATTTATTACACATTCATTGAGGAAAACTACAAGATGAGCAGGAATGGTTAACAAGGTTGCCATGGTGCAGGTGTGCGCCTGCATCCGTTTTTAATAAGCGTAGGCGTGTATCCCGCTTGAACTATGGCCATTGAAGTCTATGGGGACCCTGTCGGATTCCTTGTGATGCAGCGCGGCCAATATCCTTTCCCGTGATTCCATAGGAAAACCTCCTGCGAGCTGCGCTGCAGTGTTTGATTCAAAACATCCAGTATGCCGTCATCAACGCCCTGGAGTATGATGTCGCTCCACGACTGCAGAATGTAGGTTAAAGAAGGTCTGAACCCGATACCCGCGGCCCGCCTCTCCGCATTGCAGCCCTCGTGGCGCAGACCTTCACAGCAAAACCATTTCCCCCCGTTTGTCCGCGGACAGTTCTTCCGCCTCGGCAATGCGGATGGTGTCCATCGTGCTTTCGGGTGCGGCAGTGACGATGGTCGTATCATTGATGATGGCGTTGATGAAGTATCGGATTTCATAATAGTAGCCTTGGTTCTTCGACAATTCCGGAACAAAGGAACTGCCTTCGTTCGGATATACTGTCAACCCATTTCTGTCATAATTGAGATTCCCTGATTCAAAATTCACACGGTACTGCATGGTGAAACCGAATTCCCCGTTCAGGGTCCAGTCATCCTGCGCATTGACGACTTTGCCGTCCGGATACCGGTAATTGGTTGAAACGGCATCGTACCCGCTGCCGGGGACAATCACGCGTCCGATGGTGGAAACCGCTTCCGGCATGCCGAACAGCCAGTTGATGGTGTCCACGTCGTGGATGTGCTGGTCCAGCAGGCAGCCGCCGCTCCTGGCCTTGTTCAGCAGCCAGTTTTCGAAGGACCAGCGCGGGGTTCCGCCGCCGCGGAAGAAGTATCCGCTCATGACCTTGCCGTATCGGCTGTCTTCGACGCAGGCTTTCAGGTATTCGTATTCCGGCCAGAAACGCAGGCATTGCCCGATCATCAGCTTGCGGCTATTTCTCCGAGACGCCTCGATCATCAGGCGGCATTCATCCACGCTGCGCGCCATCGGCTTTTCGCACAGGACATGGAGTCCCTTTTCAAGCGCCTTGATGGATGCCTCCGCATGCAGATAGGTCGGCAATGCGATATCGACATAATCAAGCTGTTCCGTTGCCAGCATGGTGTCGTAATCGGTGTAGAACGAGAAACGGTCCGCGTCGATCGGGATGACGCCCGTATTGATGATGCCGCCGGGACCCTTGCCTTTGAGGCGATCCGGGTCAATGTCGCAGATCGAGACCAGTTTCACCGGGAAACCCTCATCCATCAACCTGATGTAATTGTCATAATGGCCGCGCCCCATGGCGCCGATGCCTACCAGTCCCACTTTCAACATGATTGCCTCCTCCTGTCTGCTGTTCCGAAGTCTTACATCCTTCGCCCCTGGAAATGGCCATCCTGAATGACCCATGAATCATGATATGTTACTGCTTTTGAAAATCCGATCATCAAATCCTTGTGAATTCTCAAACCGTTTGCCTTCAACCCCTGCCCAGAATCGCGTCCATGGCCTTTGATGCCTGCCATGCGGTCATTTCCGGATTCCGTCCGTACGGGAAAACCTCGGCTGTCATCCATCCGTCATATCCGATTTTCTCAAGGGCCTTCATGACCACCGGAAAATTGACATCTCCTGACAGCAAATCGACAAAACCGTCCAGTGTTCCCACGCTCTTGCGGAAATCTTTGACATGAACGCGACAGATCCGTTTTCCCAGGATGGCGATCCACTGCTCAGGATAACCCGTCGCAAGGACGTTGCCAACATCAAAATAGGCTCCGGCCCACGGCGAGTCGATCTCATCAATGAAACCCCGCATTTCCAACGGGGACAGGAGGAATTTGTTCCATACGTTTTCCACCCCGATGCAGACTTTCCGCAGGGCCGCATGGGGCGTGAGTTCCCTCAAGGCAGAAAGAGACCGGTCGTATGCGATGTCATACGGGATCACCTCACTGCCGGACACAAAGTCCGCGCCGACGGTTCCCGGAACGACGAGTATGGCGTCAACACCCAGGATCGAGGCTGCATCCAGCTGTTTCCGAACAACGTCTTTCGCCTTCTCGCGAATCGCTTCATCCGATGCGGTCAGAGAATACTTCCAATACAGTCCCGTTGCCAGGCTTGTGATCTCAATACCCGCCGAATCCGCTGTCTGCCGATACCCGCGCAACTCATCTTCCGATGACTCAAGACCCAGCTGGCCCGATTCGTTCAAAGCCAGTTCTATGCCATCGAAGCCGGTCTCCTTTGCCATCCGGATGCAGGATGCCACATCCAGATCGGATGGAAATGCCCAAATGCTGATTCCTTTTTTCATAAGGTGTCCTCCGTCCATTTCACATGGTTGAGTATCTTGCCACACATCTCACTTTACCCCTCCGGGTGTCATCACGCTTTAGCCGAATCGTCCCTTTTTTTGCACATTCGGTCGCTGTCGGCCCATACCTTCAGTCATTCCGGGTAGCTGTTGAGCCGCGCCTGCAGCCATT
>CAZFWQ010000051.1:0-3522 GCA_964522755.1 uncultured Oscillospiraceae bacterium
CTAGATAAGCACAATGTCTTTGCAAAAAAAATATACGGCCGGACCATTGACGGATTGATTCTTGTCCCGCAGTTCATGTATCATTACAGCTTTCTGAATTTGCTGGAGGAGGAGCAGTTCCCTTTTGTCATCATCGACCCCAAAGTGGGCATCAAGCCGGAAAACAGCGTCAGCGTGGACAATTACCGGGGCGGCTGCCTGGCGGCGGACCACCTGCTTTCGCTGGGGCACAGCCGGATCGCGTTCATCAACGGCCCTGAAACCCATGTCGATTCCCAAACACGTGAAAAAGGTTTTCTTTCAAGGCTGCTGGGCAGCAGCATCCGATTCGACAGGTCGGAAATCATCTATTCCGACTTTACCAACGAGGGCGGATATGATGCGGCAAAGCGGATCCTGTCCGATTCAGGCCGTATTCCGACTGCCATTTTCTGTGCAAACGACTATATGGCTTCCGGAGCGCTGGCAGCAATTTCCAGCCTGGGGCTTCGCATTCCCGATGATATTTCCCTCATGGGGTATGATGACACCGATATTGCCAGGTGCATTTATCCGAAACTCACCACGATCAGAACCTCTGTGAAGGATATCGGTTTTTTGGCTGCGGAGCGTGTGCTGCATCTCATTGCCAGCAACAAAAAGCAAACAGCAGAAGCTTATCCGGAGATCATGCTGGAACCGACCCTGATTGTAAGGGATTCAACAAGGAGGATCTGACAGGTTTCCACTCTCTTGTTGATGTGGCGAAGCGTGTTTTGGTACTGACTGCCTGATAAAAAACCCGACACGAGCGCAGACAGATGAACGGCCCGCAGACTGGCACACAGTCCGGCAGGGCAATGGAGGAGAAGATGAAGGCACGTTTGCAGCCCATTTACTTCAAAGGCGAGAAAACGCCCGGGTTCGACACGCAGCTGGAAACACTGAGAATGCTCCTGACTGAGGAAGCTGTCCTTCTGGATCCGTTGGAACTGGGGGCCGTCCTGCCTACATCGGATGCGGTGATATTCCCCGTATTGCTGGGAGCCGCCTTTTCGCAGGCCGCGGAAATCAGGAAAATCAAGGAACCGCTCATTGTCCTGACTTCGGAATTCGGCACAGTCGCCATGTGGGATTGGGAAATCGTGACCTTTCTGAAGGCGGAGGGCATGAAGATATTCGCGCCCTACGACATTTCGCTGACCAAGGTCATCTGCCGGGCCCTCGGGGTGAAGCAGGAACTGAAGAAGACCAAGTTCCTGGTGTTTCAGGACAAGCCCGGCGTAGGCGGCATGCAGCCCGAAATCTTCAAGCGCTTCTACTGGTGGGAAGACAGTTGCACTGCGCTGCTGGAAGAAAAGTTCGGCATCCGCATCGTCAAGAAAAGTTTCGAGAAACTGGGCTTGGACGCGAAGAACATATCCGACGAGGCGGCCGACGTTGTCCTGGACCGATGGGTCATGAACAAGGAAGGGCTGTCCGAAAAACCATTGCGTTCCGCGGCAAAAATGTATCTGGCCATCAAGGAAGCCATCGCGGCGGAGGACGGGGTCGGCGGGGTCGGCATCAACTGCCTGAACGAATCATCCTTCTCGGACACAACGCCCTGCCTGGCGTACAACATGCTCTTCCAGGAAGAGGGTATCCTATGGATCTGCGAAGGCGACACAATGTCGCTGATGACGAAATTCATAGCATACAAGTCCTTGAAAGCCCCAATCATGATGAGCAACCTGTACCCTTTCCTGATGGGCATGGCCGCGCTGAAACACGAAAAAATAACGAAGTTCCCGGATATCGCGGAACCCGACAACTGCATCCTGGTGGCTCACTGCGGATATTTCGGCCTGATGCCCCAGTGCTTCTCCTGCGAATGGACCCTGCGTCCGCCCGCCCTCGCCATCGTGGATGAAAATGCCCATGCCATCGATGCCCAACTCCCCACCGGACCCGTCACCCTTGTCAAGCTCCATTCCTCCATGGACCGCCTGCAGGTTATCGAAGGCAATATGGAAGAATACGTCCAGTATCCGGGTTCCGATTGCAGGAACGGCGGCATCATCCGTGTGAAGGACGGCCGCAGGATGATGGACCTGCTCTATTCCCACCACAGTTGCATAGTAGTCGGGCACAAAAGCACCGAGCTGGAGCTTGTGGCCAAAGTGTTCGACCTTGTTCCCGAAGGAAGCCGCTGACAAGGATGCCATGCTTTTCCCGTTTTCTTGTTTGCATGATGAGTGATATCGTGATGGAGGGATAAAGAAATGAGGAAACTGAACATTGGCATGATCGGCTACAGGTTCATGGGCAAAGCCCACAGCTTCGGGATCGCAAGCGCCCCGTTCTTTTTCCCGAACGGGATTGAGGTGGTGAAAAAAATCGTCTGCGGAACAAAGGAACATCTGGTGAAGCAGGCCGCGGAAGCCTTCGGCTGGGAAGAATACGTCACCGACTGGAGGGATGTCGTAGGCCGCGATGACATCGACGTCATCGACATCGCCACGCCGACAGTCCATCACAAGGCCATCGCGGTTGCTGCTGCAAAGGCCGGCAAGCATGTCTTCTGTGAAAAGCCGCTTGCCATGAACGCGGCAGAAGCGAAGGAAATGCTTGACGCAGCGCGTAATGCGGGCATCATCCACATGCTCGGGCACAATTACCGACGGGTTCCCGCCCTCGCCCTGGCCAGGAAGATGATAGAAGACGGACGAATCGGAGAGATTTTCCATTTCAGGGGCGTATACCTGCAGGACTGGATCATGGATCCCAGTTATCCCGTCACATGGCAGCTGGACAAGAAGATCGCCGGATTCGGCGCGCATGCGGATCTGAACTCGCATCTCGTCGACATGTCCAGATACCTCGTGGGGGAACTGGACCAGGTGGTCGGCATGGAAGACACTTTCATCAAGCAGCGTCCCAAGGCGGCCGCCGGGGAAACACTCAACACCATGCTGACAGCCGACGGAAAGGTGGATTCGGAAATGGTGGACGTCACGGTGGATGACGCGACTGCCTTCCTGGCCAGGTTCAAGAACGGGGCGATGGGGACCTTCGAGGCTTCCAGGTTCGCAGGGGGAAGGAAAAACCACAAGAGAATCGAAATCAACGGCAGCAAGGGATCCATCGCATTCAACTTCGAAAAGATGAACGAGCTGGAATATTGGAACAGGGGAGATGACGCGGAGGTGCAGGGCTTCCGGACCATCATCGTCACCGAGGGCTGCCATCCGTATATCCACGCCTGGTGGCCGGCAGGCCATATCATCGGATATGAGAATACCTTCGTGAATGAATTTGCCGATTTCTTTGCCTGCATAAAGGAAAACAAACAGGCTCATCCGGATTTTCACGATGGCTGGAAGAACTGCCAGGTGCTCGATGCAGTTCAGAAGTCAATCAAGACAAGGACATGGGCAAATGTGGATGACATGTGACATGGACAAACGTGGATGACATGTAACATGGGCAAACGCGGATGACGTGTGACATGGACAAACGTGGATGACATGTGACCCGAACGATATGGAAAAGGCGGTAGGT
>CAZFWQ010000051.1:3532-4829 GCA_964522755.1 uncultured Oscillospiraceae bacterium
AAGGACATGGGCAAATGTGGATGACATGTGACCGAGGCAAATACGGATGACATGTGACCCGGACAGGGCGCGGCAAAGACAGTCACAGAACTGCCACAGTCCGCACGGCATGTAAAACAAGCATGTCGGTCCGAACTTGTTGGCGATATGGAAAAGGCGGTAGGTATTTTGAACAGGAATCAAGTTGGCATCTGTTTAGTCGGCGCAGGCCGGGCGGGAATGATCCATGGGGCCAATTTCCAGTCGCGCATCCCCCATGCGAAGATAGTGGCCATCGCGGATCCTTCGAAGGAAGCCGCGCTCAAGGCCTGTGCGGAGCTTGACGTATCGGTGTGGTACGCAGGATACGGGGAAGCGCTGCAGGACGAGAACGTTGATGCGGTCGTAGTGGTGGCGCCCACCGTTTTTCACAGGGAAATCGTGGTTGCCGCCGCAAAAGCGGGCAAGCACGTGCTTTGCGAAAAACCCATGGCCATGGATGAACTGGAATGCGAAGACATGATCAGGGCGTGCCGCGACAACGGCGTCAAGCTGCAGATGGCATTCATGCGCCGGTTCGACGAAAGTTTCGCCGAAGCGAAGGAAGTTGTGGACAGCGGCGAAATCGGCGATGTGGTCATGGTTCGCTCCAATACCCGCGGGCCCAGCATTCCGCAGAAGTGGATGTACGACATTGAAAAAAGCAATGGCCCGCTGGCGGAAGTGAACAGCCATGACATCGACACCCTCCGATGGTTCACGGGCAGCGAATTCAAGACGGTCTACGCCATCGGCGGAAACTTTCGTTCTCCCGAAGCCCTGCCGGATTATCCGGATTTCTATGACAACGTCATCATGAATGCCAGCTTCGAAAACGGGATGCAGGGGGCCATCGACGGCGCGCAGGGGGTCGGGTACGGGTACGACGCGCGGGTTGAAATACTAGGAACAAAGGGCATCATCTTCCTGGGGCAAGTCCACGAGAAAGCCATCATGACCGCCACGCGGGACAAGGGGCTGGTCAGGCCGGCCATGAACAGCTGGCGGTATCTGTTTCGTGACGCCTATTTCGCGGAGGATGCGGATTTTGTGGACTGCATCCGTGAAGGCAGGGAACCGAAGGTAACCGGCCATGACGGCAAGATGGCCGTGAAAGTCGTCAATGCCGGAAACAAGTCCATCAAGGGGAAATGCATCGTCACCTTGTCATAGTTTCCATTTCAACGGCGGTTTGTAAAAAGCAATGCAAAGAGATACGCAAAAGTGCGGCAAGACCGCGGACACATGAATGAATACCGTACCGGAGGAGAGATTTATG
>CAZFWQ010000051.1:4929-6056 GCA_964522755.1 uncultured Oscillospiraceae bacterium
GTGCGGCAAGACCGCGGACACATGAATGAATACCGTACCGGAGGAGAGATTTATGCTGGCAGCCCAATTGTGCGGTCCGAAAGACCTTAGGCTCGTGGAAACAGCCATCCCCGCCATCAATGACAACGAATTGCTGATGAAGGTGAAAAGCGCCGCCATCTGCGGCACGGACATCCGCATGTACGGCAATGGCTACAAGGGGGTCAGCGAAAGCACTCCCTTGATTCTTGGCCATGAGCTGGCAGGCGTCATCGAGGCGGTCGGTGCGAACATCAGGGCATACAGGCCCGGAATGAGGATCGCGGTGGCCCCGAACATGGGCTGCGGCGTCTGCGACATGTGTGTTGGCGGGAACACCCAGCTCTGCCCGGATTATCGCGCGCTGGGCATCAATCTGGACGGCGGTTTCGCCGAATATGTCCGGATTCCCGAAGATGCCTGCAGACAGGGAAATGTCATTGAACTGGCAGACAATGTCTCCTTTGACGAGGCGGCGCTCAACGAACCCCTTTCCTGCGTATACAACGGATTCCTCAAGTGTGATATCAAGCCGGGCGACAACGTCCTCATCATCGGCGCCGGTCCCATCGGCATCATGCACGCGAAGTTGGCAAAAATGGCGGGAGCGGCCAAAGTCATGCTCAACGACCTTTCCGCCGAACGGCTGGAGGTCTGCCGCAAAATCGACAGTTCATTCATCCTGCTGGATTCCGTCGACCTGAAAGGGCAGGTGATGAACCTGACCGGTGGCAAGGGGCTGGATGTCTGCATCACCGCCTGTCCTTCCCCCCAGGCGCAGTCGGATTCGCTAGAAATGATGGCGGTCAACGGCCGCGTGAACTTTTTCGGCGGGCTTCCGGCGGGCAGGGAAATCGTCCCCATCAATACCAACCTTGTGCATTACAAGCAATTGATTCTTACGGGCAGCGCAAGGTCCAGCCTGTCTCAATTCAGGAAAACACTCGGGTTCATATCGAGCGGGGTGCTTCAGGTAAAGGACCTTGTCAGCGAACGCTTTGCGCTTGAGGACATCGCAGAAGGAATCCAGCGTGCATCAAGGGCACAGGGCATAAAGAACATCATTCATTTTGACTGATGGGGAACGGACTGGTGAATCTGACTGATGG
>CAZFWQ010000051.1:6156-8770 GCA_964522755.1 uncultured Oscillospiraceae bacterium
ACTGATGGGGAACGGGCTGGTGAATCTGACTGATGGGGAACGGACTGGTGAATCTAACAGGACTCAGGAGGTGACTTGATGGCGGCCATGTATTTGCTGGGCATCGATATCGGTACCCAGGGAACGAAAACCGGACTGTTTTCACAGGAAGGCCGGAAGGTTGCCGAAGCCTTTGAGGCTTCCAGGCTAATCAGTACAGGTAATGGTGTTGTGCAGCAGGAGCCGGATGAAATGTACGGTTCGGTATTGCGTACGGTTGCGGCCGTCATGGAGCAGTCCGGCGTCAATCCCGCGCATGTGGCCGGGATCGGCGTTGATGGGCAGATGGCCGGCATCATCGGCATCGACGCGGACTGGCGGGCGGTGACGTGGTACGATTCCTGGCTGGATACCCGCTGTGAAAAATACATAGGCCTCATCAAACAGGAATGCGAAGAGAAAGTCATCGCCATCACCGGCTGCCCCGTGACCTACGCGCATGGTCCAAAAATACTGTGGTGGAAACATGAGCAGCCGGAGATCTACAAAACCATAGACAAATTCATCCTTCCCAGCACCTATGCCGTCGGCCGTCTGGCCGGCTTGACCGCGGAAAACGCCTACATCGACTACAGTCACCTGCATTTTTCGGGTTTCGGCGACGTAGAGAAAATGGAGTGGTCCGAAGAATTGCTCGACCAGTTCCAGGTGGACAAATCGAAAATGCCGCGCATCGTGAATCCCTGGGACATCGTGGGCTTTCTGACGGCTTCCGCCGCGGCGCAATGCGGCCTTTTTCCCGGCATCCCCCTGGTTGCCGGTTGCGGCGATTCGGCCGCCACTTCGCTGGCGGCAGGAGTCACCCGGAAGGGCATCATCTTCGATGTGGCCGGAACCGCCTCCATCTTTTCATGCTGCGTGGACCAATACAAGCCGGATCTGGGGAACAAAACCCTCCTGTATGCCCGGTCCATTGTTCCGGGGTTGTGGATTCCGATGGCGTATATCAATGGCGGAGGCATGTGCCTGCAGTGGTTCCGGGATCATCTGACAGGGACCGGGACTCCGGTTTCATTCGGAGAATTGGACAGGGAAGCGGAACCCATTGTGCCGGGAAGTGAAGGCCTGATCTTTCTGCCCCACTTCAGCGGAAGGGTCTGCCCGAACAACGCGAATGTCCGCGGAAGCTGG
Source organism: uncultured Oscillospiraceae bacterium (assembly GCA_964522755.1). Taxonomy (GTDB): domain Bacteria; phylum Bacillota; class Clostridia; order DSM-8532; family DSM-8532; genus JAEWSN01. Next base: position 7,327 of record CAZFWQ010000051.1, read on the forward strand.
ATTGGCCTTCACTGGGCTCACCAGAGAGGGCATCTTTACAAATCGATCATGGAAGGCATTGCCTATGAATACGATCATTATTTCAGAATCATCAGGGAACTTGTCGAGGATGCGGCATTTTCAGAAGTATTCGTCATCGGCGGCGGCGCGAAAAGCGCATTGTTCAACGCCATCAAGGCGGATGTGCTGGGCATAGACTATGTCCCGCTGCGCATCAGCGACACAGCCCCCCTGGGGAGCGCTTTGGTCGCAGGTCATGGTGTGGGCCTGTTTCCCGATCTGAAGGCTGCCGCAGACGCCATGATAGGATTTGAAGCAAGGATTCCCGCCCAAGGCGATCGGCACAAGACCTACCAAAAGTATGCGGATGCCTATGCGAAGGTGTTCGATGCGCTGGGACCCACATTCAAGGCCATTGCAGGATGACTTGGCACGACAGACAGGCACAATGGTGAAGGAGGAAACGGAAATGAAAGTAGGCATCGACAGTTACTGCTATCACAGATTTTTTGGAGAAGTGTATCCTGACCAAGTGCCAGCGGGCAGGAAAATGACCATGCAGGATTTTCTGAAACGCGCCAAAGAGCTGGACGTGGACGGGGTTTCACTTGAATCATGCTTCTTTCCCTCATTTGACGATGAATGGCTGGCGGAACTAAAAACGCAACTGGATGAATACGGCTTTGACAGGGTCTATGCCTGGGGCCATCCCGACGGATTGGAACGGGGCAAGAATCCTGACGCGTTCAAAGACATGCTTGCCAACATTCCACGGGCGAAGGCCATCGGAGCGGATGTGATGCGGGTAGTCGGAAGCAGCCTCATGTTCCGTCATGAACCCCACGGGCCACAAATTGCGGCCTTGATCGCGCAATTTCGGGAAGCCGTGAAAGTGGCGGAAAGTTTTGGTGTGAAACTGGCAGTGGAGAACCACATCGACTTCACAGCCGATGAAGTCCTGCAACTGCTGGAAGGGGTGGATTCCGAATATTTCGGCTTGAACTTTGACACCGGAAATTTCCTGCGCCTGCTGGATGACCCGGTGCGCGGCATGGAGAAACTGGCTCCCTACGTACTCGCCACACATGTGAAAGACCTGATGCCGGACAGGACGGCTTCCCCGACGGATTGGCATTTCTTTGCCGGCGTTCCGGTCGGCAAAGGGCTCATCAACAACAGGAAACTGGCTGAATACCTGCAGAAGGCAAATTTCAAGGGCTTCCTCGCCGTGGAAATCGACCATCCCCATTCCGATTGGGCGGAATGCGAAGATGAAGCCGTATCCATGAGCGTGAGGGAACTGAAGCGGATTGCGGCCTCATTATAGGCATTCCGCATATTGTGGGAACGTCGCATAAGTATGAAGGATAATGCAGGAACTGGGCAGTCTCTGAATCATTGTGATGATTTTGAGACTGCCCCGTTTTGGAATGCATCCAGGAGT
>CAZFWQ010000051.1:8780-14389 GCA_964522755.1 uncultured Oscillospiraceae bacterium
AGAAGGGGGCGCGAAGATCCCTGCAGGGGAATGCGGGGAACGGCGCATGCGGCAGATCCTGGTACCAGTAGGCCACCGATGATACATCATCCTGCAGTGGAAGGTAACGACCGTTGTCCCGCCATCCGATGCACTGCATTTCCACCTTCAAATCGCGCTTGAAGAAAATCGGATCACAGACATGGAAGCGGTACATGATGAACCGGCTGCCCGCCCGAATGTTCAAGCCCGTGCTTTCACGGGTGATCTCCGGCTGCACGTCGATGTAGCCCATGTAAGGCGCGGAAAAGCTTTCGCTGAAACCTTTGTGTTCGAAACCCCAGGCTCCGCCGAAATAATCCTCGGTGCCGGTGCCGATGATGGTGGGGTGCTCCTTGTCGCCGTCCATGAACATCAGTATTTCACCTTCGCCCCACCAGATGCTGTTGTTCTGCTGCCAGGCCATGAAAGTGCCCACATATTGCCCGCGCCCTTGCACGGAATCAAGGATCGTATAGAACTGGCCATAGGGGACCGGGTTTGTGCGCCTCCACTGGGCGTGAAAGTACAAGGCGTCTGCATCAACCTTCTCAAGCGTATAATTCACAGTATAGTAAAGACCCCTGTCAAAAGGAGAATCGTTTGTCACCGTGATTCGGGCGTGCTTCCGAAAAGGCATTGGAAAGTAGCAGTTCAGCCCGCCATGCGGGTTTACATTGATGGGCATGGAGAGTATGTTTTGGGACTGTTTCCAGGAATTGCAGAAAAAGTCTCCAAGAGGGCATTCCACTGAAGGATTTTCGTCTCCGTCCCAGTAAATCCTTAGGATGAAATCTCTGTGAAACTGCCATGCCATTGTGAACCACATATGCCGGATTACTCCGGGACCTTCGTTGTTCATGACTGTAAATATCTCACCGGCCTTCAGCAGCACGCAAGGGGAAAGCTTCCAGCCTATGCCCAACTCCCGCGCCGCATTGGCGGACCCCTTGTGAAGCGAGGTTTCAAACGTGGCCATGCCGCCTTTCCCCTTTTCGCCCGTGGGGTTTTCAGCAGTAATGGAACGGCTTTCAGCATTGCTTGCCTTGAAAATGTTGTCCAGTCCGTAGTTCATGGCACAATTCCCCCTCATTTGTCATGTATGAGTTCTGAAGATCTTTTCCGGTCAGTCGATTTTCAGGACCTGATGCAATGGATTTCATATTCAAGACCTGATGCAGCCGATTTCATATTCAGGACCTGATGCAATGGATTTCGTTTTGCCTTGTGGTCAGAACCTGACAGCCATCGGCCGTAACGACGACATCCTCTTCCAGGCTTACCCACCCGTATTCGTCCAGCCTTGTCTCGAGTCCTTCAACGGTGAACACATTTCCCTCTTCCATCAGGCATTCCGGACGCGGGCTGCGGAAGTGGAGGAGTCCCGGCCCGCCGTCATGCACGGCGCGTCCAAGCTGATGTCCCGCCGAATAACGGGGTTCGGGGAAACCCGCGCCGGTTATCCTCGCAAACCCGAGTGATGACGGGTAGTCGTTCCGCACGCCGGGCCGGATTGCACCGATCATATCGGAAATCCCGTCGTGCACGTGCGTGAACAGCGATTGAACTTCCGCCGGGGGGGTGTCCTCTCCTTCTTTCAAAGCGTAGAACATGCGCTGGAAGTCGGAACAGTAGCCCTCAATCCTCAAGCCAAGATCCACCTGCAAAAGCCAGCCTTTTTCCCAACGCCTTTCCGCCGGCGGCGGTGTGTGGCCCATGTAAGGCACGGGACCCATCGTCAGGACGGGGCAGTTGTAGCGGCTCCAGGCACAGGATGCTCCCAGGGTGACAATCTGTTCCTGAATGAAATGGAAGATTTCCATGCCGCCGATCCCGGGCCTCAGGAATTCCCCGAGGCGCCTGAACACGACGTCGGTCTTGGAGATGGCAACTTTTATTCTGTTTATTTCTTCCGGACTTTTCACGGAACGCAGCTCGGCCGCCATCTTCTCCGCGCTGACCAGCCGGCCGGCATAAGGAGTGTCTTTCAGCGCTTCCGTCAGATTCAGGTATTTGCCGTAGGTCACCCCGTCGGCCATGGAATTTGTTTTCGAGTAGTTGATGGCAATGGTGCCGGGATCATACCCGGTGAGGGTGCTGATCAGCAGCTCATCGGCACTTTTCGAATAGACGCGAACATCGTCCCATACGCCGGTTGAAGCCGGTATGGCCGCGTCAAGGCCTCCGACGATGGCCGTCTTCCCACCATTCCGGGTGAGAAGCAGATAGCCGCGTGCGAGATCCCTGTCCCCCATCAGGAGGGGATAGACCGGATCACACGCATAACCTGTCTCCTGGTTGAATATCAGCCATGCGTCAATGTTGTGGTGTGCAAGCAATGCCGTTGCCTGGGCAACCTTCTCCCGTACAAGCAGGTCGATGCCAAAGGATAAGCCTCCCATGCCATGCTCCTTTCCAAACCCAGCGGATTGCCGGTTCTGAAGCGACAGGCTGTCGTTCGAGCCCCCGTGATAGCCAAACTTCCGTGCACCGTCACGATGTACCATTACAACGCATGCCGATGTGCCGACATTGTCGGAAACAACCACATTGGAAGTGCCGACTCCGCATGAATGTGCCGTTTCCAGCAGGAACCGCCCGAATCCGTTTTTACGGGCAGGAATCGGTATTGAATTTCCGTGCAAAATCATAGGCTCTGCCGGGATTCTGCACCTTCATCATCCCGCCGTCCACACCTATGATTTCACCTGTGATGTAGGAAGCTTCATCCGAACACAGGAAACCGACAAGGCTGGCCGCCTCTTCCGGTTTGCCGAAGTATCCGGCTGGAATCTGCAGAAGCTGGGCATCCCCACGCTCCTTGATCATCGGGTCGGTCATGTCTGTGTGAATGATCCCGGGAGCATAGGCATTGACGGTGATCCCATAGGGAGCCAGTTCGCCGGCGCTGACTTTCGTCAGCAGGTTGACGCCGGCTTTGGAGCAGGCGTAGGCGATTAGCCCGACATCGGCCAGGGAACCGGATATGGATGTTGCGTTGACTATTCTTCCCCAATGTCCGCTTTTCATATGCGGCAGAACCGCCTGCGTCATGAAAATCATGCTCATGAGATTCGCCCTGTGAATGCCGTCGAAGAACGCTTCGGTCATTTCTTCCAGAAAGCAGAAGTCAAAAACACCGGCATTGTTCACCAGGACATCGATGCGTCCCCAGAGCCCGAAGGCGAAAGCAGCGGCTTTCTCCGCTTCGGCCTTGATGCCGACGTCCGCCTTGAATACGGCGACATCCAGTCTTTCGTCCAGAAACTGGCGGACGGCCGCATCGGCTTCCTCCTGGCGGGATCTGTAGACGGCCAGGACCGACATGCCTTTCCGGGCGAGCAGCAGGGTAATTGCCAGCCCCATTCCCCGTGTGCCTCCAGTGACGATGGCGACGCGTTTTGTTTTTCCATTGCTTTCGACAGAATTCCGGTCAGTCATATTTGCCTCCTTAGTTTATGAAAACGAATCAATTCATCACCTTTTCACCTTGGAACATCTTCAGTCGGACATAATCCTCATCACTGCATTCGTGCTTATCCATCTCCCCGAGACCTGGCAACTGCTGGGAACTCAATATGTTTCTACCTTAGAATATCCTCAGCCGGACATAATCCTCCTTGACGAAATCAAACTTTACAATCTTTTCCAGTGCTTCTGCCATGGATTTTTCCGATGCTTCGTGCGTCAATAGGACGATGGGAATATAGCTGTCTTTTTCCTGGGTCTCAAGCTGTACCATGGAAGCGATTGAAATGCCGTGTTCGGCAAGCACGCCCGACACCAGAGACAGCACCCCGGGTCTGTCCACTGTCAGGAACCTGAGATAGAACCGGTTCAAAACATCCCCGATCGGAATCAGGTCGGCATGTTCCACGAGGCTGATGCTGCGGTTGCAGTATTTCTCCCCCTCCTGGAGCATCAAGTCCCTCGAAAGGTCCACGATGTCACCGACGATGGCGCTGGCTGTCGGCCTTTCCCCTGCGCCCGGGCCATAGAACATGGTGCTGCCGACAAAGTCGCCCTGCACGAAAATGGCGTTGAGCTCATTGCTGACGGCAGAGAGCAGGTGTGTATTGCTGACGAGTGTCGGATGCACCCTCAGGTCCAGGCCGCCCTTGACGGCCCGGTAAATGGCGAGGAGCTTGATGGTGAAGCCGAAGGATTTCGCGAAATCGATATCTTGCCGGGTGATTCCGGTAATACCCTCCACATAGATTTTTTCAAAGGGTACCAGCGTGTTGGAAGAGAGGGATGCCAGTATGGCGAGTTTATGGGCGGTATCTCCGCCACTGATGTCCAGCGTGGGGTTGGATTCCGCAAAGCCCTTTTCCTGCGCGCCTTTCAGCGCCTCGGCAAACTCCAGGCCCTCCTGGTGCATCTTGGTCAGGATGTAGTTGCATGTGCCGTTCAGAATGCCGAAGATGCTTTCGATGCGGTTGGCGATCAGCCCTTCCCGAAGGCTCTTGATGATGGGGATGCCGCCGCCGACGCTGGCCTCGAACATCAGGTCCACGCCATTTTCCTGGGCGATGCGGAACAGGTCTTTTCCCCTTGTGGCAATCAGCGCCTTGTTGGCCGTCACCACATGCTTCCGGTTGCGAAGCGCCCTGCTGATGAAGCTGAAAGCCGGTTCGTACCCGCCTATGGTCTCCACGACGATATTGATGTCGGGATCTTCCAGAATGTCATCCACCTTCGTCGTGCATAATACGCCGGAAAGGTCCAGATTCCGTTCCCTGCCCCAGTCGAGTTCCGATATGGCTTTCAGCCGGAACGTGAGGGTGGTGCGGGTTTTCAGCAGCTCTTCCTGCTCAAGGAGGATGCGCGCCACTCCGGTTCCCACTGTGCCTAGTCCTATGATGCCGATATTCACCTGCCGGTTCTTCATCGTCTGACTCCTTCTTCGTTTCCTTTCACGGCCCCATGCAATGGGGAACGCGCGTGACGCCCGCGTAAAACCATTTTAGCACCTGCCCGCGGTCATTGCCACCTTATGGCCAGCATGCGGAAGAGGTCGAGGCCGTCGACCGTAAACCTGACGGGTCCGTCCTTGGACTGCTGGTCGAACCTTATCTCCCTCTCATCCGGCAAAGAGACGACCCCGGCGACTGGATGCCCGCACTGCAGGCTGACCTCGAAGGGTCCGGTGCGGCTGACCGGATGAAGTTCCTGAACATTGACGACATGCAGCAGCGTCCGTTGATGGGCCGGATCGTCAAACACGGTCATTTCAAGATGGGCCGGCGCATCGGTTCGGATCAGGGACACATCAGGGCAAAGCATGCGGATCAGGTTGGCGAATACCTGCTTGTGGACCGGCTGCTCGCTCTTCTCAAAAGCCGCGGCGCACCAGAGGACCCTGCCTTTGCCGTATTGTCCCAGCACCAGCGCCGGGCTGTCGGTATCGCGGCCAGGCGGGTTCGAGTGGATGGACGCGAAGACTGTCATGTCAGCCGGGTCGGTATACGGCAGCGTCGTCCGCCCAAGGATGGACGGGCCTCTGCCTGGGGCAACTCTCGCAATCATCTGCCGATCGAAGATGGTCATCGGATAATCTGCACTGTACATGTCTGTGAAAAACGGCTGCC
>CAZFWQ010000052.1:0-14277 GCA_964522755.1 uncultured Oscillospiraceae bacterium
CGAATGCCTGACTTTGATCGTTTAAGCAGGTGTGACGCCCTGCTTGTCCATCATGTTCACGGAGGGATAACCATGCATGAATTCGAAATGGCCTTTGACAATGATGGAGGTCTGAAACTGCTCAAAAAGGTTGATGATGTTTGGGATACGAATTATGTAAGAAACGATATGAATTATTATCTTGGAGATTTATGTTTCAGATATTCATGTTGTGAAAAAGAATATGCGAGTCAATGGACTGCTTGCAATGATGGAATCTGTTCCGCGAAGGCAAATGCAGTTTGGACCGATACGGATACAAGGATAAGCAGCAGGACAATAAGCAAGTCAAAAGACATCGTCAAAATCATGTACGAGGGGATGGGCGGCTGCTTCAGCCTTGAGGAGGTCTTTTCCATTGCCGATCCGAGTGTACTCGAGTGGACTATTCGAATTTGCAGCACAACTGATAATGATGTGGCTTTTGGTGACATTGCGATTCCGCTTCCCTTCAACAATGACTGGGACCGAGATGTAATGATAACGCAAACCCTGCGCACACTGCCTCATTTTCACATATCAGGGAACGGGTCATATGCTTATGTCTCAAGAGTCAATGGAGAGGGTCCATATCTGGTCATGCTCCCCGCAGACAAAACCTCGCTTGAGTTTTTTACGAATAACAAGCCAAATGGAGATCATGATGGTCTTACTACCGTATATATTCATTCCGGCGCAACCGGTCAGGAGATGGATGGCACATGGAGGCAGCCCCATACTGCAAGAGTGCTGAAGGCCGGAGAAAATGCTTGCTTCAAATTCATCATGAAATGGGCAGACAGTTTTACAGGAGTTCATGACTTGTTATATGAGAACGGCCTTGTTGATGTGGAGGTAGTTCCCGGAATGGTTATCCCAGGCGATTTAAAAGCGAAGGTCGCCATGAGATGCAGAAAGCCGATACATTTCCTTGCTCCGGAATATCCTTCGGAAACCACGATTAACACAATTTCCCGGAACGGTGAATATCAGATATATGAGTTTGAGTTTGGAAGGCTTGGGGAGAATAAAATCATCATTGATTATGGAGACAATGAAAAGACGCAGCTTGAGTATTTCGCAACAAAGCCGCTTGAATCACTTCTGGAAAGCAGGTATTCATTTCTTGCCAGAAATCAGCAGGTAAAAAGAGACGATCCGGAACTTGACAATATTAACGAGCCAACCATGCGGTATTGGGATGGTGTGTTCAATATCTGGAATATGAAGGAAAGCAGGAAAGGCCTTCCGGTAGTCAGAAGGTTCGGGCTGGAGGGCTATCATACTTCCGGAAGTGATGACCCGGGGCTGTCAAAGCCTGCGGCGCTTGCACAATACAATGCCATCATGCCTAATCAACAACAGGTCGATGCCCTTGAATACTATGCAGAGCACTTTCTTTGGGGTAAAGCACAAAGATCGGACATCGAGGTTCCCTATCCATATGCCATTCATGGCGGGAATTCATGGTGGGACACGCGATTCAGCACGCTTGCCGGAGAAGGCGCCGCACCTGTCCCCAATGGTCTGGATTCCTATTGGAACACAGGAGGGCATGGCCGGGACAGGGTGTGGAGAGCTTACGATTATTGCCATGTTTTCATGTTCTGGTACAACATGCATCTTATTTCACACCATTACCCGGACATGGTTCATTATTGTGATGCAGACGAGTATTTAAGGCGTTCATATATAACCGCCATAGCCTTTTTCGAGCTGACAAACAGCATTTTCATGCATGGCTGGAGTCATTATGGATTCGCCTATTTTGGAACAGAAATGGGATGCTTCAATGAAAGTTTGATCCCGGAGATCATCAACACCGTGGAAACAAAAGGGAATTCACTTTGGCCGAACGGCTACCCTCATTTCCACTGGCTTAGCGAAGAAAATACAAATGTACAGCCGGATTGGACGAAAAGATTAAGACTGCTTTGGGAAAACAAAGTAAAGTATTTCATATATGACCACAAATATCCGTTTGGTTCAGAAATGAAATATGATACGACGGCATTTGAAACGACTCATGCCATTGCAAAATATGCCATGGGAAACAGCATGCAACCTGACAACGGCATATGGAATAAAAACCAGAATGACCAAAGGGGCGGTTATAGTCCTCCACACATCGTACAGCGCCCGGATATTGAATGTTTCATGGAGCGACAGGTCCTTGCCAACAAGTCTACCCGTGAAATCATGGCACCGAATTATTCACAGCTCGGAAGCGATATGCGGGGACCGTCTTACAATCTTAGTTATGGAACGCCAATGGGTGCATATTGCCTTCTTGATTATGCGGAATATTATGCCAGGCACCCTGCAGATGAAATGCGGCTTGCCTATTCGGCATACTTGGCCCAGTACTGCCTTATCAACACTGGCGACAGTTATCCATGGTGGGGCACGCTGCAGAATGAGGGTGCTTTGGCATGGGCGTTTCAAACACAAAAAATCGGTCCAACCTGGCCTGGCTTTCAAAATGAGAGAGGCCCCTGGAAGTTTGACGGCGAAAATGATTATGGTCTTGGTACAGTTGTTAGAATCGCAGCCACAGTTGTCGCAGATGATCCTATCTTTGGACTGATCGCCTATGGTGGTCAACTATCCAGGAGCGGGTCTTTAACAGTCCTGATTCCGAGAGACGGAATACGCCAAAGAATTCACATCCTGGCAAGCCCTTATCGATTGCATTTCCATTTGGATCGTGATGCGTTCAAATCGATATCGTACAAAGAAGATGCCAGTGAAATCAATTTTGAACTTGAGCATAGGACAAAAGGCGCCCATAATACGACAATTACGCTGCAAAATCTGCCGGAATTATCTTATGATGTTTATATCAACAATGAAATGACCGGTCGATTCGCCGTAAATAAAAACGAAAATCTGCTGGTTCTTTCGCTGCCTTCCGAAGCGACGACGAAAGTGAAAATACTCGAAACCTGTGAAAAAAGTATTGTTTGTGATGCCGGAACAGGTTGCTGAGTATCTTGTTTCTGCTTGAGATATTTCTTCGCTGTCTTGCAGAAGTTTTTTTGCCAACTTACAGATATTTCTTCGCCGTCTTGCAGAAGGTTTTTTGCCAATTTACAGATATTTCTTCGCCATCTTGCAGATATAGCTGCGCGTCGGGTTCACAAACTGCGTGCACCGCGCTTCCATGACCTGGCCCATCAGCAGGTAGGCTTCAGATTCCAGCATGCCGTATCCGTTTGTCATCCATCTCAGCAGTTCGCCGGCTGCGCATTGGAAAGACTCATCCGCCGTCGCACAGCAGGCAACAGCCATGATATGACTGTCATCCTCAATCCTCGGCCAAGACATTCCCTCCGGTCTTGGCAGGCAATCCACGGACAGCCGTACGACTGCGCGGCATTCAACCCCTCCGGCGCAGTTGATTTCCCCGTCGCCCTGTATGGCGTGGACGTCTCCGATGTGCAGGATGGCACCGCTCACAACAACCGGCAGAAATACGGTTGACCCCGCCCGTACTTCCTGCACGTCCATATTGCCGCCGTGCCTGCCGCCGAAGGCGTTGCCTGGAATCTCCTCCGACGGGGCAGTGCCCAATGTGCCTATCATGGGTCTTGAGGGTATTTTCAAGTCCTTGCTCCAATGTATGAAGCCGTCTTTTATTTCCACGGTCTTGCCGGTCAGCGGCCATTCATGCCGGGCAATCAGGCTGGCAAGCGGATTCATGGCGTTATCAAAGCCAGTATACCCTACTGGTCCGGGCACAATGTCGAGGATATGCACCGCAAGCACACCGCCTGGAATTGCTCCATCCACGGCCACACAGACAGTCGGGTTGAGCGCGCATGTCTTGTCCGGCGTCCATGTGTCTTCTGCAGAATGAAGCCACCCGCCTGTTGCGAGTTCCGTTTCCGCAAGGAATTCCTCTCCGGGGACAACGGTAAATTGGGGTTCGTTGTGCCTGCTGTGCCTGTCGTATGTTTTTTCCCGCCTGGCTGTTTTCATGTATAATCACCTCAGAAGGCCTTTTCAGCCATTAGTTCAAACCTCTTCAACAAATCGTCAATTTCCAACACCGCATGGCCGTTGATGTATGTCATGACTTTATTGTCAAAGGCCTTGTACCAATGTTCCGGGATGTTCCCGATGCCCTTCGCCGCGCCAAAGATGCTGCCCACCGTGGCAGCCGTGCAGTCGTTATCATAGCCCATGGCGACCGTTTCGCCGATGCAGCGGGTAAAGTCGTCACCGCCGATCATCAGGCCGAAGATCGTCAGCGCCGCATTGAGGTTGGTGTGTACGCCGCTCATGTCGCCGAATCGCTCCTCGGCAGTGCGGCGGGCATCGGTATGGTTTGTGACGCCTTTGCCTGCTTCCAGTGCCCAGCGCACATCGTTGGCCAGCATGCAATCCGTCGGGATTTCATTTAATCCCAGCTTCAGCGCTTCAATGGGGCAGTTGACCGAGAATGCCGCCGCGATGACGGCGCTGAAATACATTTCACCGTAGATGCCGTTTCGGCGATGGCTCAGCCAGGCGTCTTTATAGGCCATCGCGGCGGCCTTCTCCGGCAGGCCGGGAGCCAGATAGCCCCACGGGTCGCTGCGGATGTCCGCGCCAATCCACTGCACGAAAGGGTTGTCCTTGTCCGCTGCCTGCAACGCGCTTATTCCGGCATTCAAGTTCTTGAGCGCAACCTCCTCGGCGGTGCAGGCGTAGGGCAGGTACTTGACCCAGCCGCGCCCGGCGTCCTCGATGGAGAAATCCAGGGTGTAGTCCTCCGCCAGCAGCAAGCCCAGTATCGTGTAGGTGATGTCGTCATCGACCGGCACGCCCCTGAGGCCGGGACGGGTGTAGTCATGGCACGGACTGACACCGTACCGCTTGTCGTTCGGGTTTTTGATGGAGGACCAGTAATCGACCGGCGGAAACGGGTCGCCGATATACGCTGCCCAGTCGCGCATGGCTTCCACGCTCCAGAACTCCACCGGCGCGCCCAGCGTGCAGCCGGCCATCCTGCCCAGAAAGGCCCCTGCCAGCCGGTCGGCATACTTCTGCCGGTCGAATTGCTTCCAGAGCCTGTGATCCGCATGCGGGCGCAGCTTATGGATGTCTTCCAGCGCATTTGGTTCCTTTGCTGCCAGCGCTGCATCTTCCGGTAGAGAGAGCAGCACCTTCAACGCTTGATTCAGGCTGTCGTGTGCCTTGTTCAGTACAACCTCTATGTCGGCGGCGTCGGTTCCATATTCAAATTTGAGGCGGGCATATTCTTGAAGATGGTTCCGCAGGTGGTCGATATTCGGGAATTTAGGGTATTGCAACGGGTGCTTCATGGACAGCCATCCTTTCGCTTGCAGCATGCTGTTTTATGATCATATTATACTGTATTATTATCGGTGATACACCGAAGTTTCATGTTAGAATTGGGGAGGGTTTTAGCAGATACGAAAATGTGACTACCCATTGCCCATCGGTTCGCAAGAAGCAAGGAGCGCGCATGAAGACAGGATTTGACATTCAAAGGTACATGGAAGAACAATCGAAGTTCATTTTACAGCGCGTTTCCAATTATGACAAACTCTACCTTGAGTTCGGTGGAAAGCTTTTGTATGACATGCATGCCAAAAGGGTTCTGCCTGGCTTTGATGAAAATGCGAAGATAAAGCTGATGCACCACCTGAAGGACAGCCTTGAAGTGATTATCTGCGTATATGCCGGGGATATCGAACGGAACAAGATCCGCGGTGACTTCGGAATCACTTATGACATGGACGTGCTGAGGCTTATCGACGATCTGCGTTCCTACGAACTGGATGTGAACAGCGTCGTCATCACGAGATATGACAACCAGCCGGCGGCCACGGCTTTCATGAACAAGCTGGACCGGAGAGGCATAAGGACCTACGCGCACAAACCGACCAAAGGATACCCCTTTGATGTGGACACCATTGTCAGCGAAGAGGGTTACGGGAAGAATCCATACATCGAAACAAACAAGCCCATCGTCATGGTCACGGCGCCCGGTCCGGGAAGCGGCAAACTCGCCACCTGCCTGAGCCAGCTGTATCACGAGAACCTGCGCGGCCGCGCGGCGGGATATTCGAAATACGAAACGTTCCCGGTATGGAACATGCCGCTCAAGCATCCTGTGAACATCGCATACGAGGCGGCAACGGTCGACCTCAAGGATGTCAACATGATAGATTCGTTCCATCTTGAATATTACGGGGAAGTGTCTGTGAACTACAACCGGGACATAGAGACATTTCCCGTCCTGCGCCGGATTATTGAAAGGATCACCGGGGACGAATCCGTATTCAAGTCGCCCACCGACATGGGCGTCAACAGGGTCGGATTCGGCATTGTGGACGATGAGGCCATTAAAGAGGCGTCCCGTCAGGAAATCATCAGGAGATACTTCAAAACGGGATGTGAATACAAGAAGGGGCGTGTCGAACAGGATATTTTCCAGCGTTCGAAACTCATCATGGAGGAACTCAACCTAAAGGAAGAAGACAGGAAGATTGTGGTATCGGCAAGACAATACGCAGCGAAATTGAGTGAAGCCCTGACAAGGGAAAATGAGCCGGCAAAAGGGAATGTGCCGTCACGCGGAAGCGGCCTGCTGAGAAGCGAATGGTGTCCCGCCGTGGCACTTGAATTTGAAGACGGTTCAATCGTCACCGGGAAAAGCTCGAATACCATGGATGCCTCGGCGGCCGTCATCATCAACGCCATCAAGCGCCTCGCGGGCATCAGCGACGACATGCACCTGCTGTCGCCCATCATCCTCGAGCCGATTATCCATTTGAAGGAGCAGACATTCAAGAACAAGGTTTCCGCGCTGAACTGCGAGGAGATCCTCATCGCGCTGAGCATCTGCGCCGCGACGAACCCGATGGCGCAAACGGCTCTTTCCGTTCTTCCCCGGCTGAAAGGCTGCCAGGCCCACTCCACGACGATTTTGAATGCCGGCGACGAGCAGACCTATCGGAGGCTCGGCATCGACGTGACCTGCGACCCGGAATATCCCACGGAAAGTCTGTATTACAATATTTAGGCCTTGGCAGTCCCAATTTAGGCCTTGGCAGTCCAAATTAAGGCCTTGGCAGTCCAATAATCCACCGTAATCCGCAGCAGTTGATTCATGTGCCTGGGCGACACAGGAGGGTTTTCAGATGAATGAGAGGATTGCGACACTCAGGGCAGCCAGCGTGGACGGTCAACCCCGCCTGACTGCGGAACGGGCGCTGCTTGCGACCGAAGCCATGAAACTTCATGAGGGGCGTGTTTCCATTCCGGTGCTGCGGGCACTCGTGTTTCAGCACATCATGGAAAACAAGCGCATTGCCATTGCTCCCGGGGAACTGATTGTAGGGGAAAGGGGCGGCGAACCGCTTACCACCCCCACATATCTGGAATTGTGCTGTCACAGCATAAGGGATCTGGAGATTGTGAACAGCAGGGAAAAGATCTCCTTCCAGGTCAGTTCAGAGGTGTTGGAAGCCTATCGCGAAACCGTCATCCCGTATTGGCAGGGGAAGACGATGCGTGAAAAAGTGTTCGCGGAAATGTCCCCCCAATGGCTTGCCTGTTATGATGCCGGCATTTTCACCGAATTCATGGAACAGCGGGCGCCCGGACACACAGTGGCCGATGGGAAATTGTACCGGAAGGGTTTTTTGAATTTCATTGAAGATATCGAACAGGCCGAAGCTTCCGTCAACCGCCTGGAAGACGTGGAAGCATACGACAGGCTTGAAGAATGGAAAGCCATGAAAATCTGTGCCCGGGCTATCATCCGGCTTGCGGAGCGTTATTCGCTGCTCGCGGCGGAAATGGCGGAACGGGAAACGGACGCGGATAGGAAATCGGAACTTGCGCACATTGCCAAAGTCACTTCCAGAGTGCCCGCGCATCCTCCCGAAAACTTTTGGGAGGCGCTCCAGATGTACTGGTTCGTTCATATCGGCGTAATCACGGAACTGAACACCTGGGATTCCTTCAATCCGGGCAGGCTCGATCAGCACCTGATGCCATTTTACAAAAGAGGGCTTGAAAGAGGCGATCTGGACAGGGAGAAGGCGCGGGAACTGCTCGAATGCTTCTGGGTCAAGTTCAACAATCAACCGGCCCCGCCAAAGGTGGGCGTCACGCTTCTGGAGAGCGGCACATACACGGATTTTGCCAACATCAATGTGGGTGGGCTGACGACGAACGGGTCTGACGGCGTGAACGAGGTATCCCACCTGCTGCTGGAAGTCATAGATGAAATGGCCATTCTGCAGCCAAGCTCCAATATCCAGCTGAGTCGGAAAAACCCGGACAGTTTTCTCAGGCACGCCTGCCAGCTTATCAGGAAAGGGCGCGGACAGCCATCCGTATTCAACGCCGATGCGGTCGTGGAAGAACTTCTGCGACAGGGCAAGAGCATCGGGGATGCCCGTGACGGCGGTACCAGCGGCTGCGTGGAGGCAGGCGCGTTCGGCAAGGAAAGCTACATTCTCACCGGGTACCTGAACCTTGTCAAGATACTGGAAATAGCCCTGCACAATGGCGTCGATCCCGGGACGGGAAAGGCAATCGGTCTCCAAACAGGGGATGCAAAGGATTTCACAACCTACGAACAATTATTTGAAGCATTTCAAAAACAGCTTGCCCATTTCGTCCGGATTAAAATCCTCGGCAACAACATCATAGAACGGCTGTATACCCTGTACATGCCTTCCCCCTTCCTGTCAATGGTCATAGACGACTGCATCAGCCGCGGGAAAGATTACAATGCGGGCGGGGCCAGATACAATACCACCTATATCCAAGGCGTGGGCATCGGAACGATTACGGACTGCCTGTCCGCCATCAGGCTTCATGTCTATGACCTGGCCGATATTCCCATGAATGACCTTATGGATGCGTTGTCCGCTGATTTTGAGGGGTATCCGGATTTGCACGGCATGCTGCTCCATGAAACGCCAAAGTACGGGAATGACGACCCATACGCCGATGGCATCATGGAATCTGTTTTCCAGAGCTATTATCAGTGCGTGAACGGCAGGAAGAACATGAAAGGCGGAACATACCACATCGACATGCTGCCCACGACCTGTCATGTGTATTTCGGGTCGGTCACAGGCGTCACCCCCGACGGAAGGCATGCCGGGAAACCGCTTTCAGAGGGAATATCACCGGTGCAGGGCATGGACAGGAACGGTCCGACCGCGGTCATCAAGTCCGCATCGAAGATGGACCACCTGCGTACCGGCGGCACGCTGCTGAATATGAAGTTTTCGCCCGGCCTGTTCAGGAATGACGATGGAATCCATGCGCTGGGCAACCTCATCCGGACCTACTTCCGACTGGATGGCCACCACGTGCAGTTCAACATCGTCAGCCGGGAAACCCTGCTGGATGCGCAGAAGAACCCGGACAGGCACAAGAACCTGATAGTGCGCGTGGCAGGATACAGCGATTATTTCAGCAATCTCGGCCCCGCCCTCCAGGACGAAATCATCGAGCGCTCCGAACACGAAGTGTTCTAGCATCGAGCGCGTGATGAATGGGCCTGATATGATTGGAAAAGCCCGAAACGATGAAAAAGGCCGGATGCGATAGAAAAGGCCGGATGCGATCGGAAAGGCTGGATGCGATTGAAAAGGCCGGATGCGATCGGAAAGGCTGGATGCGATCAGAAAGGAAGGCGAATGACTTCCCGTGAAAGAGTTCGCTGCGTGTTGGAAGGAAAGATTCCCGACCGCGTTCCCAATGGCCTGGGGGCCTGCGAGACAGCAGGATTGCATCTGTGCGCCTATGAAAAGCTGCAGAGGGCAGCCGGGGTGAGTGGAAATCCGCCCAGGCTTGACACGTTCATGCTGAACGCTGTTTTTGAGCAGGATATGATTGAAGCGACGGAGGGAGACATGATTCTGCTCGCTTCCCCCAGGATGTGCGGTTCACGGCTTTGGGGAAAGGGATATGAACGGGAATGGAAGGAACAGTCCTTATGGGGCCGGAAATTCCGTGTTTCCGTCAAAGAGAAGTTCTCGATGAATCAGGACGGCGGCATGGTCTGGGAATCGGCAGGAGGCCTGCGGTGTCCGCCCGGGGGTTTTTACTTTGATTCGGCAAATCCTGTCTCCTTTGCATTGAACTACGAAGTTCCTTCACCGGATTCCTATTTGCCGCCAAAAGACATACCCGAACAAGTGCTGAGAGACCTTGAGGAAACAGCAAAAGCCCTGCATGAAGAGACTTCATTGGGCATTTGCTGCGGGGAGACGATTGAAGACCTCCAAATCGCCCCTGCCGGATTTGTCGGATCCATGATGCTGATGAGGGATGAACCCGACATCATGCATGAATTCCTTCAAAAGGCGGTCGACGCTTCCCTTTCCCAGTTGCGGCAACTCGACCAGGCCATCGGAAAGTACGTAGATATTCTGTCAGTTGCCCATGACCTCGGAGACAACCGCGGTGTGACAATGGGTGGGGATTTATGGCGTGACATCTACAAACCCCATTATGTGAAATGGTTTCGGGAATGGAAGAAGATGACGCGGATGAAGATAAACCTGCATTCGTGCGGGTCTGTCGCAGACATACTCCCGGATTTGATTGAATGCGGCATGGATATCTTCAATCCTGTTCAAACATCGGCTTTCGGAATGGATGCGCGGGCGCTGAAAGACCAGTTTGGCGATAGCTTCGTTTTTTACGGGGGCGCGTACGATGCGCAGACCCTCTCCCGAGAGGCCGACTATGATGCGGTCTACGCGATCGTCAAGAATAACTGCGGCATATTGAAGGAATCCGGACGCTTTATATTCGCCGGGGTGCACAACCTCCCGGGTGATTTGCCGGAACATCATCTGTCCGCCATGCTCAAGGCGTGGAAGGACTGCAGGGATTATTGAACGACGACGCGACCCGGACCATAGAAGAAGGATTGATTATGAACCCTTAGGGATTGCAGCTCCAGAAGGAGATCACGTGATGAATCAGGAAACAGTGAAACTGGAAACAATGGACAGGCATGATAAGCAGGATGATGTGGCAGACGCCCGTCCATCGGACCGCGTGGGTGTACAGGCGGCACCGAGATTTCCCCAATCGGAACGAATTCAAAAACTGGCTCAAAGAAGCCGGGAATTGGCGATCAGCGGAAAACGCAGACTGGGCACCGCGGAGATGCCATATGGCGACCATGCCTGCTGGATAGACATCGGGCCTTTTCCGCAGTTGGACCAGATGCCGTCGAAGGTTGATGGATATGAGGCTACCGGTGAAAGCTGGGGTCGGGATTATGCATTCCTGGTTGATCATTTCCCTGTCGACATATATGGGAATGAACGTATTGTCGGGGAAATCCATTGGGAAATGCACATGGTGCGTCAATACGTCTGGCCGGAAAGCATCCTCGAAGTGGGAAGGTGGGCGGAGGAACTGGGTGCCTCGGGCAACAGCAGCGGACATACCTGCCCGGACTTGTCCATTGGCCTTTCCCAGGGGTGGGGGGGCATCCTCGCCAGAATCCTGAAAAGCAGGGAGAAGTACCTGCGACTCGACAACCAGCCGAAAGCCGCTTATCTGCTTGGTTTGCAGATGATATGCGAGGCGACCATCCGCTTCATTGAACGGCATGCGGACAAGGCGTTCGAACTGGCGCAGGCGGAAACAGACCCATGGCAGAAACAGACCTATCTGCGTATTTCCGGATGCTGCGCCCATATCGCGCGGAACGCCCCTCGCACCTATTATGAAGGAGTCCAGTGGATTCACTTCGCCGTGATGATGGACCGCGCGGTCGGTCACGGAAACGGATACGGCCGCCTGGACCTGTATCTCATCGATTTGTACCGCAGGAGCAGGATGGCAGGCGAACTGTCCGACGAAGAGGCGCGCGAATACCTGTCGGAAATGTTTCTCAAGCTGCGGGGACAGTTCTTCAGTCTTGGCGGCCGGGATGCCGATCTGAAGGATGCGACCAATGAAATGAGTTTCGTCGTTCTGGAAGGATATGATCTGATCGGCGACTATAATAACATCGGAGTCATGTGGCATCCCGATATCAATCCGGCATTCTACGCCTACGCGTGCGACGTGCTTGCGCGTCACGGCGAAAGCATTCCCGTCCTGGTGAACTATGACCTCATGCATCAGGCCCAGCTGCGTTCCGGCATCCCCGAGGAGGACGCATGGAAGGTGGTCTACAGCGGATGCCAATGGTTCTGCATTCCCGGCAAGGAATTCTGCGACCAGGATGTCAACTCGTTCAACATGCTCAAACCGTTATCCCGCGCCCTTGCTGCCGGAATCAGGCAGGGAGTTTCCGATTTCGAGCGTTTCTACGCTATGTTTGAAGAGGAACTGATCAGGACCGCCCATGCGCTCCGCACGTGGAAGAACAGCCAATATGAGCGTCTGGGAGATTTATGGCCGGAAATGTTCACCTCCATGAACAGCCACGGCCCGATTGAACGAGGAATAGACATGGTGGCGTCGCGGGGAGTGGACTATCAGTTCACATCCGTCAACATCCTGGGAATCCCGAATGTGGCGGATTCGCTGCACGCCATGCGGAAACTGGTGTTTGAAAAAAAGAAATTCACACTGGAAGAGGTCAGGGACGCTATCGATTCGAACTGGAAGAACCGTGAACCCATGCGTCAGTTTTTCCTAAACCAGGACAAATTCGGGAATGACCTGGATGAGGTGGATGCCCTGTTCGTGCGCATCACCGAATCCCTGGCCAAGATACTGGGCGGCATGGTCAACCTGCGCGGGCAGGAATTTCGCGCGTCCCTGTTTCATTTCCAAGGTCATCTGAATCCAGAGGTCATCGGCGCAACGCCGGATGGGCGCCTGGCGCATGAATACCTCGCCCATGGCATCAACCCGCAGGTCGGGCGCAATACGAAAGGCCTGCTCGCCACAGCCAATTCAATGGCCAAGGTGGATCAGCGAAAGTTTCAGGGCGGAACCATGCAGGTGGAGCTGCAGCCGAAGTTTTTTGATGACAAATGTGAAACCTGGACCTACATTCGTGATTTTTCAGAAACATTTTTCCGAAAAGGCGGCATTCAGCTCAACTTTAACATCATGGATTTGGCAAAGCTGCGGGATGCGATGGATCATCCTGAAAATCCGTCCTACCAGAACATCGTCGTCCGCGTGACGGGGTATGCCAGCCGCTTCATCTGCCTGTCGCGGAGTTATCAGAAGGAATTCGTTTCACGCATGAACTATCAGCCTGATTGATGAACACATGAATTTTATGCGGAAATTACGCGGGGAGAGTGGACGTGGAAGAACTCAGGGCTCAGTTGATAGAACTCACTCGCGGAAGCATGCATGACGGTCCCGGCATGAGAACCACTGTTTTTCTCAAGGGATGCCCGCTTGCCTGCCTGTGGTGTCAGAATCCGGAAGGAATGCACGAGGAGCAGGATATATGGTGGGAAAGGCGCAAATGCATTCGTTGCCGCGCCTGCATCGGGGCCTGCACAGCCGGCGCGCTGACGGAAGACGAGGACGGGATGTGCCGTGACCGGGAAAAATGCACGCTGTGCGGATTGTGCGTGGAATCGTGTCCTTCCATGGCATGGTCCTTCACCGGACAGGAATGGGAGATGGACGCACTGGTAAAGGAAGTGCTGAAGGACCGGGAATACTACCGTTCCTTCGGAGGCGGCGTCACGGTGTCCGGGGGAGAACCTCTTTCCCAGTATCGTTTTGTGGCGGAATTCTTCAGGCGGCTTGAGAGTGCCGGTATTCACACTGCGCTGGACACCTGTGGAATGGCACCCGCTTCAGCACTGGAAGCAGTTCTGCCGCATACCCGCCATGTGCTGTTTGATTTGAAAATTTTAGATTCTAAAATTCACAAAGCTTTGACAGGACAAGCGAATGCGCTCATTTTGGAAAACCTTGAGATTGTTGCTGACGCCGTGCGCAAGGCAAACCTTGGGAAACTGCAGGGTGAAAAGGGATGGATGGGTTTATGGGTCCGAACTCCGCTCATTCCTGGTGCAACAGCCACGCATGAAAACATCGGGGCCATAAGCCGGTTCCTGCTCGCGCATTATGCCGATGTGGTGGAGCGCTGGGAGTTGTGTGCCTTCAACAATGCCTGCTGCAGCAAGTATGAAAAAATGGGGCTGAAATGGACATATGAAAACGAGCTGCTCATGGGGCGGAAAACGGTGGAATCGCTCAAAGCGGCTGCACTGTCGGAGGGAATGCCCGGGCATGTGCTGGTCGTCTCCGGGCTCGCATCGGGTTGAGATG
>CAZFWQ010000053.1:0-10986 GCA_964522755.1 uncultured Oscillospiraceae bacterium
GTGTTTTTCGAAAAACTGCTGATGATTGAAGAAAATCTCCCGGTAAGTATCTTTAACGATTTCTCTGCTGCTGGTAAAATCTATTGTTCTGGAGGATTTTTTTATTCTATATCTGAACAGCACTTCAGGAATTTGAACTACCTGCCTGTCCAATTCCAGAATGGACAGCCAGAAATCATAATCCTCCATGCCGTGTTGCATTTTCGTATTGAAACCGCCTGCAATGCGCCAATCCTCTTTCCGAAACATGGCTGTAACGAAGATGATGTTATCGACCAGCATCTTTTCAAAGGAATAATTAGGGAGATCCCATCTGCCATGCTGTTCACCAAACATGTCGGCATAACAGTATACAATGCCAACCTGTTCGGATGAGTCCAATATCCTGACTGCCTTTTCAATGTATGTATCCATTATGATGTCATCGGCATCAACCGGAAAAATGTAGGTTCCTGTCGAAGACTGAATGCCGAGGTTCCTGGCTCCGGAAGGTTTCAGCTGCATGCTGTTCAAAACAGTTATTCTTGGATCCATCAACCCATGCAATATGTTGATGGTTTTGGCATCCGTTGAACCGTCATTGATGATGATCAGCTCAATGTCTTCATAAGTAGACATAAGAACTGATTGTATGCTTTCCATGATGAATTCTCCATCATTGAAGCATGGCATGATGACACTGACTTTCGACATTACGCCCTCCAACAAAGCATTCCCGACACCCCTTATCGTGCGGACTTCACATAGTACGCCACGGTAAGCCGCATGCCCTCCTCAAAAGACATGGATGGCTTCCATCCCAGTTCATCCCGAATCTTTGAGGCGTCAATTGCATAGCGACGATCGTGCCCAAGCCTGTCCTCCACATATGAGATGAGCGATTCCGGTTTGTCAAGCAACTTCAGCAGCATTTTTACGATTGCGATATTCGTTTGTTCGTTGTTGCCTCCAATGTTGTATACTTCTCCGGATTGGCCTCTGTGCAGCACCTCGTCAATAGCTTGGCAGTGGTCGTCCACATAAAGCCAGTCACGGACATTCAGGCCATCGCCATATACGGGCAGGGGCTTGTCTTTCAGTGCGTTGAGGATCATGACGGGTATCAGTTTCTCCGGATACTGGTAGGGTCCGTAATTATTGGAACACCGCGTGATGTTGATCTTCATCCCATAGGTTTCGTGATAAGCCCGGACAAAAAGATCGGCCGAGGCCTTGGAGGCAGAATAGGGGCTGTTCGGTGAGATGGGTGTTGTTTCGCAGAAGGAACCTTCCGCTCCGAGTGAACCATACACCTCATCGGTGGACACCTGCAGATATTTGTATTGCAGGCTGCGCCCATATGCGTTCTCCGGGGTCTGCAGCGGGTCTGCCTGTGCACTCTCCGGAGACCCTTCCTTCGGCCAGTATTTCCGACAGGCCTCAAGCAGTGTCTGCGTGCCGAGGATGTTTGTTTTCAGGAAAAGCTGCGGATCGCTTATGCTGCGGTCCACATGGGATTCCGCGGCGAAGTTCACAACGGCGTCAGGCTTATAGACCGTGAAAATTCGTTCGAGAAGTGATTCATCGCCAATATCACCGTGCATGAATATATGGGCTGTATTATTCTTCACATCCTGAAGATTATCCATGTGCCCGGCATATGTCAACTTGTCGAGGTTCAGGATGCGATATGCGGGATGTACAGCCAGCATGCGCCGGACAAAGCAGCAGCCGATGAATCCGGCGCCACCGGTAACAAGGATGGTTTTTTCAAAAGTCATGCGAATCTCTCCTTCAAATGGAATTCCGAAACCTCATGCCTCAAGCCGGCAAAGTATGCCGTAATGAATCAAATCCTGGCAGGAGAGCATCTTTGGGAGAAAGACTGGGTTGGCCGCCAACCATATCCAGAATAGCCCGGGGCCAGATTATGCCAACTTCAGAGTCGTTCCATGAAAAACCGCCTTCATCTTCGGGATGATAGAAATCCGTGCATTTATACACGAATTCCGCTTTGTCCGTCATGACGAGGAATCCATGCGCATAACCTTTCGGCACATGCATCTGGCGCTTGTTTTCCGCGGAGAGTTCAGCGCCATACCACTTCCCGAATGTGGCAGATCCCGTCCTGATGTCGACAGCCACGTCAAAAACCGACCCTGATACAACCCGTACAAGTTTATCCTGCGGATATTTTTTTTGAAAGTGCATCCCGCGCAGAATCCCAAACCGGGAACTGGAATGATTATCCTGTACAAACAAGGTCGGCAGTCCCATTTCCGCAAATTCCGACGCACTCCAGGTTTCCATGAAAAATCCGCGGTCATCACCGAATACTGTCGGTTCGATTAGCCAAAGACCCTCCAGTCCAGTATCAATGAATCTGAGTTTTCCCATCAGAACCCCCTTTTCGCTTTATCACAGACGCCCTCCGGCTTCCCGCGCACAGTTTTCGCATCCCATATCAAGGCAATGTGAAAGATTCGGATCCTGTCTTTGCATATGCGCGGCATTCGGATCCTGTCTTTGCATTTGCACGGCATTCGGTTCCTGTCTTTGCATATGCGCGGCATTCGGTTCCTATCTTGCCATATTCGTGCCATTCAAGTGCCATCCGCGACCTGCATCAGGTATTGGCCATATTCCGACTTCATCAGGGACTGGGCAAGTACAACAAGCTGTTCCCTGTTGATGAAGCCCCTCTTGAAGGCAATCTCCTCTATGCAGGCTACATACAAACCTTGGCGCTTTTGTATGGCCTCGACGAAATTTCCCGCCTCCAGCATCGCATCATGGGTACCGGTATCAAGCCATGCCATGCCTCGGCCAAGCAGTTTCACATTCAATTCGCCTTTTTCCAGATACATTCGGTTCAAGTCGGTAATCTCCAGTTCTCCCCGCGCAGACGGTTTCAGGCTTCGCGCCATCTCCACCACGCGGTTGTCATAGAAATACAATCCGGGAACCGCATAGCGGGATTTTGGCTCTTTCGGCTTTTCCTCGATGGAAGTCACTTTCCCGGTTTCATTGAACGCCACGACGCCGTATGCTTCCGGATTTTTGACATAGTATCCGAAGATTGTTGCTCCTGGCGCATTCCTGTACAAAACATCATGTCTGGCTGCTGCTTCCCTGAGAATTTGGCCAAGGCTGTGACCATAGAAGATATTGTCTCCGAGAATGAGGCACACGGCGTCGCTTCCGATAAAATCCGCACCAATCAGGAATGCCTGGGCCAATCCCTTCGGTTCGGGCTGCACGGCGTATTCAATGCGAAGTCCAAGTGTGGAACCGTCCCCGAACAGCTCCGTGAACGTACCGATATCGCGAGGCGTCGAAATGATGAGGATTTCTCGAATGCCGGTCATCATCAGGACAGACAGCGGGTAATAGATCATAGGCTTGTCGTATACGGGGACGATTTGCTTCGATATGGCCTTTGTAACCGGATAGAGCCTTGTTCCGGCCCCTCCGGCAAGTATGATTCCCTTCATCGGTTTCTCCTTTCGCTGAGGCCTCATCGCCATCAGGTTTCCTAAGGCGTGTTGATGACGGAGTACAATGCAGCCTGTTCATGAACCTTATTATGTCATGGCAACGCTTTCAAATAGGATTCCAATTCATCCTGCCAGGAGGGAAATGACGTAAATCCGCCCATGCGCAGCATGCTGTTGTCCAGAACGGAGTATTTGGGCCTCGGGGCGGGGCGGGGAAACTCCGCAGTGGTAACCGGGATGGCTTTCGCAGTCAGGCCGCGACGGCGGAATATCTCTTCCGTGAATCCGTGCCACGTCGTCTCACCCTCGCAGGTTGCATGATAAAGGCCATAGGCTTCCGTTTGCATCAATTCCAGAATACAGGCAGTCAGGGCCCGTGTGCTTGTCGGGGTGCCGGACTGATCGGCAACCACCCTCACTTCACTCCGCTCAGATGCAAGTTTCAACATGGTTTTCACGAAATTGTTGCCATCCCCGTACAGCCAGGCCGTTCGCAGGATGAACCACCGGCTGCAGAACTGCTGTACGAAATGCTCCCCGGCCAGTTTGGAACGGCCATACACGGTTTTGGGATTTGGCTGATCAAATTCGTGGTAATGACGAAAACCCGTTTTCAGGCCATCACCCGGTTGTCTGACCGGCAACCCTTCGCCGTCAAAAACATAGTCCGTGGAAATATGAACCAGTTTTACACCCATCCCTTCAGCTGCCATCGCAAGATTTCGTGGTCCCAACGCATTGGCCCGGTACGCAGCATCCGGTTCAGCCTCGCAAACATCTACTGCCGTATGGGCGGCGCAGTTGATGATGACATCTGGTTTCAGCACATGGCAGAAAGTCATGGTGGCATTCAAGTCACTTATATCCAACTCACCCAAATCCACCCCGGTGACATGGACCGCATCCTTCTTTCCGAATTCATCAATCTTTCCCGGCAGCAATACAGATTCCGACAAAGCCAGCTGTCTGCGAACTTCACGACCCAACTGACCCAGCGATCCCGTCACAAGGATATTCATCCGCAACCTCCCGACTCCGTTTTCACCGTGTTATCTATCATAAATCTGTTCTTGGGCATCGTTAAGAAATTACTTGTTCTTATCCAAAAAGGAACTGTGAGTCTGGACATGCACCTTCAGAATCATCCTTTCACCCTTGCGGCCGCGCGGGTGGAAAAACGGAGCATGCCTATTCCAAGGCCCGCCACCGTCCAGAATACGGGCGCAACCGAGACGACGCTGTCGTTGAAAATCCCCGCCAATGCGTAACCGACCACCCCGCAGAATATTCCGGTCAGCAGCACGTTCCGGGCATTGGTTTCCCGATCTTCGGACATGCGGCCGGTTCCCGCGATACTGCCGACCCCCGCGATACTTACGGTTTCCGAGATGCTGCCGGCCACAGGACCCCCGAACAGTGCCTCCATTCCCTTCACCGGCTTTGCATATCGCAGCCGCAATCCGTCCATCAGCATGCCTGCCAGGAACCACAAAAGCAGGAGCAGGGAAACGATGCCGGTATTCACAGCCGTCTGCAGATACCAGTTGTGAGGTTTATCCACGACAATGTTTGTGGCACCGTACAAGTTCATTTTCCATGCCACGTCTTTTTGAGGAAAGAAGACGGCAAACGTATCCGGTCCATATCCTGTGAAAATGGCATTGCCCAGCATTGGGAAGGTGCGCGACCAAATCCACCCGCGGTTGGTGGCGAACCGTTCATGTCCCTCGAATCCGATATGGGGAGCCGGCTCCATCTCCGTCCAGAAGGTGTTCGGTTTCGGTGAATAGGTCATGACGCCATTATTATTTGAAAAGAGGAATTTGTATTGATACCATGCAACCAGGAATTGATCCTTTTGCACGGTAATCTTATAAGCTGCGTATCGCTTGTCCGAAAACGCCTGTGATGCAGGTTCCGTCCCTGCCGGGACGAATGAAAGAGGGCTGCTGTTGGCATCATAGAAATGCAGGGCGCCCTCTGTTGTCTTTTCCATGACCATCTGCAGGGTTTCCGTCTCTGTTGCAAGCGTGAACCGATTGTCCTTCAAGGACACGACCTTCACAATCGGTGCGACCGGGGGAACACCTTCCGGCACCGGCAGCTCCGCTGGAGCCGTAGTGACTGATTCTTCTGTAACCGGCGTCTGTCCAAGCGTTTGCTGGACTACGCTTGGCAGCGTTTTTTGAAATTCCTGCCTGACCAGCCCTCCGGACGCCGCATTCATGAAAAGATACATGCCCACCATGCCGGCTATCAGGAAAACGGAAGGAATGGGATTTCGCACCATCGATCTTGCTTGCAGCAAAAGGAACAATACCGCAGCCACGGTTCCACCCAGCAGGCCCGCACGGGACATGCTGCCCAGCCAGAGAATGAAGATGGCTAAAGAAAACAAGACTCCGACAATCCATTTATTCCGCTGCAAAACAGATCTCATTTTCGTTCCAAATTCATCCGCCCTATTCCCTGCTGCTTTTCCGGTGATATTCATCAGGTTTTTTTTCATCCCGCTTTCAGCCCAGGTGAATGTGAGACCCCATGCTATCGGCAGCAGCAGCGAAGCATAGGAGCCGAGATAATTGGGATTGTAAACCGTGGTGTACATGATGTCCTTGCCGAAATTAAAGGTCAGTTGACTCATGAACTGCTCGTATAACTTGGGTAAAATCAACCTCTTGCCGAAATCCGTCTGGAAGAAATCGAATCCAAGGAACTGGAACAGCCCGATACCGGCGATGACAAGGGACCCGCAGAAGATGCAGGAAATAATCAATCGAACAGTCTTTGCATCTTTCGTCACGGCAAAAGCGGTATAGCAAAGCATGGCGTATGCGAGCAATACCCATAAGCCCTCGGAGCGGTCGATAAATCCGTTGAAAACAACATCGGGAACCGTGGAAGCAATCGCGGACAAAAAGACAAATACTTCAAACAGGATGAGCGGGAGAAACAATCGGGGCATTTCAATGGATTTGCGTGTCATAAACCATTGGGTAATGTGGATGCCGATGAGTGCGACAAAAACCAGAATCAGGAAGAGCGCCTTCCACCAGTTAAAGAAATCCACATGCTCCAGCCCACCGGTCCAGGCAGAGACCAGGGTGCCATGCAAATCATATGATTTCAAATACACAATCAAGGGAACAATGGCTGCCGAGAAGATCAGCAAGGCTACTTTCATCCAATGGAACATTCGATTCCGCCCGGCCATTTCGTCAACAACAACTGCAGGCAACCTTCTGTTCCGATATGCGGTAGAGGCTGTCCCTTGCCCCGGTTTCCCCTTTGATGCTCCTGGCTTCATAAACGAACCTCCTCTTCCGGCAACGCAATCCCTTCGGAGGCTTCCCGGCGGAACACGGCGGTCACGGTCCGCAGGACAATCTGCAGGTCCATCAGCAATGACCAGTCACGGATGTATATCAAGTCAAAGATCAGCTTATCCCCGGCCGAAGTGGCATAATTGCCATATACCTGCGCCAGTCCCGTCAAGCCTGAGCGAACAGCGTGGCGCAAGTGATAACCAGGCATCTCCCGTTCAAACTGCTCCACAAACATCGGCCGCTCCGGCCTGGGTCCAACGAGGCTCATGTCCCCACACAGGATATTCCACAACTGCGGCAGTTCATCAAGGCGGGATTTGCGCAGGAACCGGCCCACCGGTGTGACACGCGGATCGTTGCGAACGGAAAGTACCGGACCGGTCTTCGTCTCGGCATGCTGTACCATCGTTCGGAACTTGACCAGGCGAAAGACTTTTCCTTGAAGGGTGACACGTTCCTGCACGAAAAGCACGGGTCCGGGTCCGGAAAGCCGCACCAGCAGCATTGCAAGAATGACGAAGGGAATTGTGGCCAATAATGCCGTCAGCGAAAAGACCACGTCCAGCACCCGCTTCAGCCACTGCAATTCCTGATGCCTGAATGACTGTTCCACGACCATTACCGGCACATCTCCAAACTGCAGCACACCAGCCCCGGCCAGCAGCACATCCTCCGGATTCGGCATGCAGAGCAATGTTTTCCCGGTCTTTGCACAGTTGCGGGCCAGGATGCGACGCGCTGCATCAGGAACCCCTGCCAACAAAAGAATCCCGTCTGCCGCTTCAAATCCGGTAGGAAATCCGGATTTGACCGTGCCATCAAATCCAGACTCCACTGACATTTCCAGATTCACGGCTTCCATGGGTACCCATCCTGCCATCTTGAGCTGCTGGTTGCCCAGCACGCTGCGTTCCATCTTTTTCAGAAGTTCCGCCGATGCGGGAATATCCCCTATCACAAGAACCCGGAATACGCCACGTTGCTTGCGTCGGCGGAGATGGTTGAATCCATGCCAGCAGGAAAGCAAAGTGAGCTGGATCAAGGGTGCCATGATCAAGACCGAACGGGGAAACGCAAATCCCCGCAAAAAGAAGGCGAGGGCGGAAACCCCAATGGCCAGCAAACCGACCGCAGCGGCCAAATTCAAAAAAGTTTCCCTGAGGGGACGGTATCGATCGGCGTAAACGCCATATACTGCCAGCAGAATAAAGCCGAAGACGGCGGCCAATGGCAGTGTATCCCGTAACGCAGTTACATTATGCTCGGGAATGGCGGTGCCGAACTTCAACCATACACCGAGGGCATATCCTGCTGCCAAAAGCACCTGATCCACTAATATTTCAAGAATGGCATATGTCCTCCATCTGGATTTCACCCCGTACCCCCTTCCCGGTAAGCGGCACAGACCTCATCAGGCAATCCTTCCATCCGGATTTTTCCATGCTCCAGCCAGATCACCCTGTCACAGATCTCCATGATATCGCCCAGGGAATGGGAAACGAACAGCACGGTGACACCTTCATGCATAAGGCTCTGCATACGGGCTTTGCTCTTTTTTTGAAATGACTCGTCCCCAACGGAGAGAATTTCATCCACCAGCAGGATCTGCGGTTCCACTACCGTGGAAATGGAAAATGCCAACCGGGTGATCATCCCCGAGGAATAATTGCGAAGTGGCACGTCCATAAACTCATCCAATTCCGAAAAGGCAATGATATCCTCCATTTTTGATAGAATGAACGGTTTCGAAAACCCCAGGATGGCGGCATTGAGCATGATGTTCTCACGGGCGTTCAATTCGAAATCAAAACCGGCTCCCAGCTCTATCATCGGGGCAATGCTGCCTTCGACCCGCACGGTTCCCTTCGTAGGCTTCAAAACACCCGCAATCAGTTTCATGAGGGTGCTTTTCCCAGCGCCGTTGCGCCCAATCAACCCCACTACTTCGCCCGGTTCCATGTGCAAAGAGATATTATCCAATGCCGTGAATGGATCGAAGTGCAATTTGCCACGCAGGAAGGCCACCGTCATTTCCTTCAGGCTCATGATGCGGTCCCGGCCAAGATTGAATACCATGGAAACATTGTCAATCCGGATCATCTATTTGGCTCCTTGCAGGTGTTTTGAAATTGATGATTGCCCCATTGATTGGGATAGGGAGCCGTCACCCATGAAAGCGATTCGTCATAAATACAGGATGAACCGATCTTCCAGCTTGTTGAACACCCAACGCCCCACAACCAGCATGAGCACGGCCGAGGCAAGACAGACTGCATGGTAAGCCATCGTGGGAACGCGGCCTTCCATCACAACCTGGCGGACGTAGGAAACATAATGGTAGATGGGATTCAGTTTCAAGACAAATATGATGGCGCCGTATTTCACCGGAATAATGTCCATCGGATAGATGATGGGGGTCATGTACATCCAGATCATCCCGATAATTCCCCACAAGTACTGCAAGTCCCGCAGAAAAACCACGCAGGCGGACATGATGAAGGAAAACCCCAGGGAGAACAACAGCACGCATGCCAGCGGGTAGGGGAGCAGCAACCAGGTCCACGAGGGTGTCACTCCCGTTATCATTGCGATGACAAGCAGGACTACGGCGGATATTCCCAGGTTGATGCAGCTTGATATTGCCTTTGACAGGGGAAATATCACTTTGGGAATATAGATTTTCTTGATGATCTGCGCGTTGTTGATGATCGACATCATTGACTGGGAGATTGCGTCGTTGAAATAATTCCAGACAAGCAACCCGCTGAAGATATAAATTGGATAATTCTTCACCGAAAACTTGAATAAGTTGGAGAAGATAAAATTCATGATGAGCATGGTAATCAATGGGTATAAAAGGCTCCACAAAACCCCGAGTACCGACCGTTTATATTTGGTCTTGAAGTCCCTTGAAACGAGCTGTTCCAAAAGGAAACGGTATTTCCTCAGTTCCGCGATCATCTGATCCTCTCTAAATGGGCCGTTTTCAACCATTCCATCATACCATTTCCCGGCTTGGATGGAAACTGCGGATGTGAACGCAGCCGTTCCGAGGACGGGCATAGGATCCATCATTCATCCGCACTGTCATCTTCCTCAAAATTTATTCTTTTCTTTTCGATGACAAGGGGCCTGTTGGCAACATGCGTGTAAATATTCCCGATATATTCACCCAATATGCCGATGAATATCAATTGCACGGATGAAAAGAAAAACAAACCAATGACAAGCGGAGCCAGTCCCATATTGAACGTGCTCCAAAAAATCAGCTTCAATATGAAATAAACGATGGCGACAAGCATGCTCAGGGATGCAATCAGGAAACCCAGGATTGTTGCGATTCTCAGTGGGACTTTTGAATTGCTGGTCAGCCCCAGCATGGCCATATCAAAAAGGGTGTAGAAGTTGTTCTTGGTGATTCCCCTTTCACGCCGTGGCTGTGTGAATTCTATCACCTCCCGGTCAAACCCGATTTCACAGATCAACCCTCGAAAATAGGGGTATGGTTCCTTGAGCTTTCGCAATATTTTTATGATTTCGTTATCATAAAGGCCAAATCCCGTGAAATTATCTATGTACTCAATTTCCGATATGTTTCTGACCAGCTTATAATATGTCTTTCGCAGGAAATAGACGAATTTGTTTTCCCTGCTCTTGGTTTTGACGGCAATGACGATTTTGGATCCGGCATCCCATTTCTCCAAAAAGGAAGGAATCATATCCGGCGGGTCCTGGAAGTCCGCCACCATCATGATGACAGCGTCACCATCCGCCTGGAGCAGCGCATGGTAAGGAGAACGGATATGGCCGAAATTTCGCGCATTCAGGATGACCTTGACTCTTTTGTCTTCCGAAGCCATCTTTGTCAATATGGCCGCCGTATTGTCGTTGGAACAATTGTCAATGAATATATGTTCGAACGTATATTGCGTCAACTGAGAGAATATGTCTTTTACACTGGCAAACAGTTTTTCGACATTCTCCTGTTCATTGAAGCAAGGGGTGACAATGCTGATTTTTTTCATTGTTTCATCCTTCCAAACGATAATGACCGCCGCTCTCATTTCTCTGGTTGCTCCCTGCAATGCATTCCACCTGACAATATTCCACCTGACTATATTCCACCAGACAATATTCCACCTGGCAATATTCCACCTGACAATATTCCACCACATGCTTTGCAG
>CAZFWQ010000053.1:11086-14228 GCA_964522755.1 uncultured Oscillospiraceae bacterium
CAATATTCCACCTGGCAATATTCCACCTGACAATATTCCACCACATGCTTTGCAGTGAATAATGGGAATTCCCTTACAATTCCATTATATATCGATAAAGATCCCGGTCCATCGGGGGATCCTGGTCTTGATAGGGTTTATTCATGATTGATTTTGGAAACACATATGTCTTTTCAGACAATATGACTTCAATCAAACGAGGTTTGCTGCTGGAAAACATCTCTTCGCGTATATCGTTCAACCCACTTGCAGCGAAGTATTCAAATCCGTATGCATTGGCAATCAAGGAAAAATCCGGTGCCTCATAGCCTTCATTTTCAACTGTCTGGGTGTAGTTCGCCTTAAAGTAAATCTCCTGGAAGTGCCTTATCATGCCGAGTGCCTTATTGTTGATCAGAATGATGGTAATCGGCAGTTTTTCCCTTGCGATGAACTGCAGCTCCTGGATATTCATCTGGATGCCGCCATCCCCGGTAAAACAATACACACGGTCGCCTTTCCCGGCATAAAAAGCACCAATCGAAGCTGGAAGCGAATAGCCCATTGCCCCGTGCCCGCCGGAAAAAAGAACCCTCTGATTGTCTTTGACACTGAATGATTGTGAAACCCATACCTGGTTCTGGCCAACATCCGTGGTAATGATGCTGTTGTTCGGGATCAGCGCACTGATTTGCTTCATCATGTCATTTGGTTTCAGGTTATCCTTATCGACAAGCAATGCTTTGATTTCCATGCATTGATTTACCCAGCTCTTGTACTTTTGCGCCAAATCAATGCCATGATGCTTCACCGCATGAACAAACAAGGGAAGAATCGTCTTCAGGTTTCCAATGATTTCAACCTCGGCAGGTTTAATCCTGTTGCTCAGTTCGTTCTCATCCACTTCAATCCTGACCAGCCGTGCATTCATGGCAAACGCATCCATGTCTGAACCCGTTTGCCTGACATCCAGCCTTGTGCCAAATGCAATCAGCAAATCGCATTTTGACAGGATGA
The DNA here is from genome assembly GCA_964522755.1 of uncultured Oscillospiraceae bacterium. Taxonomy (GTDB): domain Bacteria; phylum Bacillota; class Clostridia; order DSM-8532; family DSM-8532; genus JAEWSN01. The sequence continues at coordinate 12,083 of CAZFWQ010000053.1, forward strand.
AATTTGAGTATCGACTCCCGTATGCTCCGATAAATCCGAAATTGCAGGCATGTTCTGTGGGCATTGCATCGATTGCAATCATGCTCGTCATAATGGGAATCTGCAGATTATCCGCCAATTCCCTCAGGGCATATCTCATTCCGCTCTGTGAAACACCCGCACCAACCAAGATGCAAGGTTTATCCGACTTCTCCAGTTCATGCATCATGATGTCGATGCCCCGGGAATCGAATGGCGGGGAAATCGATTCATACCCTTTCATTGACTCAGGCATGATATCGCTGCGCTGAATGTTCATGGGAATATCCAAAAGGACCGGTCCGGGCCTTCCCTCCAAAGACAATGCGTACGCCTTCTCGAGATGATACCGGACTTCATTGGCATCCGACACAAGTACGGAATATTTAGTAACATTTTTTACCATTTCTACAATATCCGTCTCTTGAAATCCCTTTTGCCTTACCTGCAATTGCCTTTTTGATTCATACGTATTCACTTGCCCCGTAATGAAAACAACTGGAATGGAATCAAAGTAGGCGTTGCAGATGCCTGTGATCAAATTCGTTGCTCCGGGTCCGCTTGTGGCATAAGCCACACCGGGGCGTAAAGACACCTGCGCATATCCGCAAGCGGCAAAAGAGGCCCCTTGTTCATGATAGTTCACATGTGCCCTGATCCGTTCACGCTTCATGCTGAAGGAATCCATCAAATGAGTAACCATCCCGCCCGGATAGCCGAATACATCTGTTATTTGCTTGTCAATGAAATAATCTACAATATAATCCGAAACTTTCACACCCGCCTACCCCTATCCCTGCAATGCAAATAGAATTCTATCGACCATATACCCAATCGCCTTTTCATCCATCCCCGGGTACACGCCTATCCAGAATGCGTCATCCATGATGATGTCCGTGTTCGCAAGGTCACCGGACACGCGGTAGCCCTCGCCGGAGGCCCTCATCCCATCGAAGCACGGGTGTTTGATTAGATTTCCGGCAAACAGCATCCTCGTCTGGATTCCGGAGTTTTCAAGAAATCTCACGACCTCGTCGCGGGTTACCCCGGCACTCTTCCTGACAGCCATCAGAAAGCCGAACCAGCTGGGTTTGCTGTTCACCAGGGGTTCCGGCAGAATAAGCTTGTCTGAAACACACGCAAGCCCACGGGAAAGCAAGTCCCAGTTTTTCCGCCTTGCCTCAATGAAGGAAGGGAGTTTTTCCAATTGCGCCAACCCAATCGCTGCCTGCATGTCCGTCGCCTTCAGGTTGTATCCGAAGTGGGAATACACATACTTGTGATCATACCCCTTCGGAAGATCGCCATGCTGCCCGTCAAACCGATGGGTGCACAAGTTGTCGGTACCGGGCGGGCAGACGCAGTCCCTGCCCCAGTCCCTCAGTGAATTGACGATTTTGTGAAGAAGCGCGTCGTTTGTGTAGACCGCCCCGCCCTCCCCCATTGTCATGTGATGCGGCGGATAAAAACTGGAAGTGCCGATATCGCCGACCGTTCCCGTGTATTTCCACCCGCCGTCCATCTGAATCTGAGACCCGAGTGAATCGCAGTTGTCTTCGATAAGCCATAACCTGTTTTTGTCACAAAAAGCTTTCACCGCGGGGAGATCAAACGGATTGCCCAGGGTATGCGCCAGCATGACGGCCTTCGTTTTGGGGGAAAGTGCCTTTTCAAGCATGGAAACATCGATGTTGTACTGCGGAATGCCGACGTCTGCGAATACGGGGATTGCGCCGTATTGGATGATTGGCGCGACGGTCGTTGGAAATCCGGCCGCCACCGTGATGACTTCGTCCCCGCGCCTGATGGCCCTGTCACCAAGCAATGGCGATGTGAGTGCCATGAATGCGAGGAGATTCGCGGACGACCCGGAATTGACAAGGGAACAGTACGCGACCTTGAAGCAGGATGCGAAAGACTCTTCGAATTTCCTGGTGAAACGTCCGGCGGTAAGCCAGAAATCCAACGAACTGTCTACCAGGTTTACCATTTCACTGCTGTCATAGACCCTTGAGGCATAGGGAATTCGCTTGCCCTCCCGAAAGCCGTTATCCTGGTTGTGAAAGGTGTCACAGTACTGCGCCACCATTTCAAGTATCCGCTTTCTGGCCCGATCTTCGCTCTCGCC
>CAZFWQ010000054.1:0-14212 GCA_964522755.1 uncultured Oscillospiraceae bacterium
TATGTCCCGGTCGCAGCGCAGGCTGGTTCATGGAAGCCTCCAGAGGTATGTCTGGCTACTTGAGTGTTCCTATAATGTGAACCTCACTCAACTTGGATTTTCCATGGCTTACAAGGACTATGACCTTTGAAAGATCCTTTCCGGCGGTATATTTGCCAAAATGGCTTCCGCTTTGCCAAGGGGCGGCATTGGAAACATCATAGACGTTCCCGTCAACGGCGATGTAGGCGGGATTCCCATTCTGACCGTCAAATTTGGCCAACTCGTCTACGGTGAATTCCTTCAGTGTCGTATCTGAAGCAGCGGTAGTGGAAGATGCATCCGATGATGAGGGGGAAACAGTTGTCCCTGTTGCAGCGGGCGAGACGCCGGCTCCGCAGGAAGTGAGTATCAGGAGGGCCGATAATGCAGCGAGGAGGAGACCAATGGTGATAAGACTCGCGAATTGCTGGTTGCCTGTAGTTTTTTTGTTTTTCATTTTGTTGCCCTTTCGTCGGTACCGGCATCCATCCATTCGTTCATGCCAGCATCTATTATTATGTACCCTTCTCATGACCGGGAAACCAGAAATACCCAAGTATGGAAAATCAGATAAAAAAGGAACAGGATTCAGGATGAATCATGTAACATGAGCCAATGAACCGGCTGACATTCACCTCTGTGCCATGTCGTACGGGATGCCTTCCGCTTTCGGCGCCCTTGATTTCTTCGATGTGAAGGCAAGGACCACCATGGTGGCGATATAGGGCAGCATCTTGTAGAAGGTCTGATGGATGTGCAGCACATCGAGAAAAGGAATCAAAGCGATGGAATAAGCCACCGTCCGAAGAAAAGCGAAGAACAGGGCTGCGAAAAAGATCCTGATCGGTTTCCACTGCCCGAAAATCATGACCGCCAGGGCAAGGAAGCCGAATCCGGCCACGCCGGTATGACCATTTGCGTTTCCGTCCATGACACCCACTGCGTAGAAGAATCCCCCGATGCCGCCGAGGATGCCCGAGAGCCCGGTTCCCGCGTGGCGCATCCTGTAGACGTTGATGCCCACCGAATCCGCCGCGTGCGGGTGTTCGCCGCATGCACGCAGCCGCAGGCCGAATTTCGTCTTGTAAAATATGATTGTGGCAATGACCAGCAGTGCCAACCCAATATACACGGTGATATAGGTGTTTTGGAAGAAAAGTTTCCCGAGTATCGGAATCTCGCTGAGGCCCGGCACCTTCCGGATGTAGAAATCCATGTCGGTCGTGATGCCGTCGCTGCTGAAATACATTTTGGAAAACAGCAGGACAGCTGCGGGAATCAGCATGTTGAGCGCCGTGCCGGTGATGGTCTGATCCGCCTTCATGTTTACGGCTGCAAACGACAGCAGCAGGGAATACAGGAGTCCGGCCGCCGCGGCAACCAGGAGGCCCAACAGCAGGACTGCCTGGGGATCAATGGCTGTACCCTGCACGAAGAACACCATGAGGCAGCCGAAAAATGCGCCGCACAGCATGATGCCCTCGAGTGCGATGTTGACGATGCCGCTCCGTTCGCTGAACATGCCGCCCAAAGCGACCAGGAGCAGCGGTATGGCTACAGGAAGCGTATTTTGCACCAGGTAATAGAATGTATCCATGTGTTACGCCTCCTTCTTCTGGTCGTCCATGCCGATTTTTCCCTTGCCGGTGCTGTCGGCAAGGCGTTCCGCCTGTTTCTTTCCGCGTCCTTTTTTCAGCAGTTTCACCACGGTCGTATTCATGACCATGGCAAAGGCGGAAAAATAGATGATGACGGATATCACGACGTCGATGATTTCAGGCTTGTATCCGAACAGGCTGGCCAACGTTCCCCCCCGCTGGATGTAGGAGATGAACAGGGAGGAAAAAATGATGCCGACAGGGCTCGAGTTGCCGAGCAGGGCAACGGCGATTCCGTTGAACCCATTGGCGGCAATGACGCTGATGGGCTCGTACGTCATGCTGCTGCCGGTGATCTGGGACGGGGCCAGGATGGCGAAAGCGCCGCCCAGTCCCGCGCATGCGCCGGCGATGGCCATGGTGAGGATGATGTTCCGCTTGCCGTTCATGCCGGCGTACATGCTTGCATGCCGGTTGAACCCCGTTGCCTTGAGCTCGTATCCGAAAGTCGTCCTGTTCAGCAGGATGAACAGCAGGATGGCGAGAGCGATGGCAATCAGGACGGAAACATTGACATTTGAACCGGATATGCCGAGCGTCGGCACCTGGGCCGAAGCCGGAAGATACGCGGTCCTTGTCTTGGAGGATATGTACATGGTGGCGTTTCCCTGGATGAGCATGTCGACCAGGTACATGCCGATATAGTTGAACATGATGGAAGTGATGACCTCATTCACGTTGAGCAAGGCCTTGAAAATGCCCGGAATGAAGCCCCAGAGCATGCCGCCGATCATTCCGGCCACAACGCAGGCGACCCAGCGGATACCTGCGGGCAGATCCCACATGAACCCGACGTACATCGCAAAGAACATGCCCATCGTATACTGTCCCGAAGCACCAATGTTGAACAGGCCCATTTTGAAGGCGAAACCGACGGCGAGGCCTGTCATCATGATGGGTGTCGCAAAATAAAAGACATCGCCAAGGCGTCCGATGCCGCCGACCAGAAGCATGCGGAAGCCCGAAAGCGCATTGGCGGGACTGGAGACAATCATCACGGCGAAACCGAATACAAGGCCGAGGAAGATGGCCAGCAGCGCGGAAGTGAAAGCCGAAAAACCCTTGCTGCCCGTGATTTTCCGGATACCCGGCGGTTTTGGGGACGGAGCTGCTAGATTCTGCATATTCATTCTCCCATGCAATGTTCTGTTTTGCGCCGTACAGAAAAGGACCGAGTTCCACGACTATGCAATGTTCCGTTTTGCGCCGTACAGAAAAGGACCGAGTTCCGCGACTATGCAATATTCCGTTTTGCACCGGACATGTAAAGACCGAGCTCCGCGACGGTGGTTGTCTTCGGATCCAGTTCCCCGACGATTTCACCCTCGAACATGACAAGGATGCGGTCACTGACATTCATGATTTCTTCCAGTTCCAGCGACATGAGCAGGACCGCCTTGCCGGCGTCGCGCCGCGCGACAAGCTGCTTGTGGATGTATTCGATGGCTCCCACGTCCAATCCCCTCGTAGGCTGGACGGCTACAAGCAATTCATGCTTCTTGTCTATTTCACGGGCTATGATCGCCTTCTGCTGGTTCCCGCCGGACATGCTCCGCACGATCGTGACCGGACCCTGGCTGCTGCGGACGTCATATTGCCCAATCAGCATTTCAGCGTAGGACCGCACTGCCTTGCCCCTGATGAAGCCGTTGTTCTGGAACTCCGGTTCCCAGTAGCGCTGAAGCACCATGTTCTGTTCCAGGGAATAGTCCAGCACCAGTCCATATTTGTGCCGGTCTTCAGGTATATGGCTCATGCCGGTTCGGGAACGGGTGCGGATGGACGCTTTCGTGATATCGTGCCCGCAAAGGGCAATACGGCCGCCAGAGGGTTTTTCAAGGCCGGTGAGCGCGGATATGAATTCATTTTGCCCGTTGCCTTCGATGCCGGCCAGACAAACGATTTCCCCGGCTTTCACATCAAACGTCACATTCCTGACGGCATTGTTCCTGTGCCTTTTGGAAGGCACCACGATGTTTTCCACCGACAGGACTACATCCCCGGTGGCAGCATCCGCCTTGTCCACCGTGAAAGCGACATCGCGGCCGACCATCATGCGCGACAATTCTTCCTTGCTCGTTTCGCTGATGGCTGCAGTGCCGATGTGCCTGCCCTTGCACAGGACGGTGCAGCGGTCGGCCACCGCCATGATTTCATTGAGCTTGTGGGTGATGAACAGGATGGATTTGCCTTCCCTGGCGAATCCCCGCATGATGTCCATGAGTTCGTCGATTTCCTGGGGAGTCAGTACGGCGGTCGGCTCATCGAATATCAGGATGTCATTATCGCGGTACAGCATCTTCAGAATCTCGACACGCTGCTGCATGCCGACGGAGATGTCTTCAATCAGGGCATCGGGATCCACTTTCAATCCGTATTGCCCGCTAAGCCGCAGAATCTTTTCCCTGGCTTCCTTCTTCCGCAGAAAGCCGAAATGATTCGGCTCCACGCCAAGGATGATATTTTCAAGCACTGTGAAAATCTCCACCAGTTTGAAGTGCTGGTGCACCATGCCGATGCCCAAATCGTTGGCATCGTTCGGGTTGGAGATTCTGACCACCTGGCCGTTCTTCCTGATTTCTCCCTTTTCCGCCTGGTAGAGACCGAACAGGACGCTCATGAGCGTTGATTTTCCAGCTCCGTTCTCTCCCAGCAGGGCATGGATTTCACCCTTTTTCAAACGCAGGGTGATATCGTCGTTGGCGATGATGCCTGGGAACTCCTTGGTTATGTGGAGCATCTCGATGATATGTTCTTCCATCGCAACCCCTTATTGACTCTGCGGCGTAATAGCGCCGATTGTGCCGCGTTCCTTCCGCCAAGAGAAGGAAAGGGAAAAGACCGCCGCCTCTCCCCTTTCCTGTACTGCCCGCATATGATGTCCGAATCGAATACATTCAGGCGCGCCGGTTATCGGACTGTGACGGCAACCTTCTTCAGGCCAAGGCCGGAAACAAGTTCGGCAGCGGTTGCGATGCCGTTTGCATCGGCAACTGTAATTTTACGGAGCAGGGTGACAGAACCGCCGGCCAGTTTTTTGAAGATGGCATCATAATCCTTTTGGGCAAATGACTTGAACCGATCGAACGCCTTGGCGGCCTTGTCGCCGATGACGGTGGTCGGCAGGCCGACGCCGTTGTTCGACGCGTTGAAGTAGGTGGTTTTTCCCGCATAGTTGGCCCAGGTGTTGTCCTTGTATATGGCGCCGAGCACTTGCTGGACGGAAGCGCCAAGACCCTTTGTAGCGGAGGTGATGACGGTGGCGTTGTCATATCTCTGGTCGACGTCGACGCCGATGACCTTCTTGCCGGCTTCGGTGGCGGCTGACATGACGCTCTTGCCGACGGAACCGCCAGCGGCGAAGATGACTTCGGTGCCTTCCTGATACATGGTTTTCGCGGTGGCCTTGTTGGTGTCGGTTTCCGCAAAGTCGCCGGTGTAGTGGTAAGTGGCGGTGATGGCGCCATCGGCAAGGCCCAGTTCGGCTGCCGCGGCTTCAGCTCCCTGCAGGTATCCGTATCCGAATGCCTGGACAGCCGGAACGGCCATGCCGCCCATGAAACCAAGCTTCGTCATGCCATCCTTCACGGCTGCGAAACCGGCAAGATATCCGGATTGTTCTTCCGCATACATGATGCTGGCCACATTTGCCTCTGTCTTGAAGGTTGCGTAGTCCGCAGTGTGGGGAGCGCCATCCAGCAGGATGAACTTCACATTCGGGTATTTGGTCTGGGCTTCGAAAATGGGCACCTCAAAAAGGAAGCCGGGGGTGACGATGACTTTTGCCCCGCCGGTGACAGCCAGGTCGATGGCGGCCAGATATCCCGCATCGGAGGCTTCTTCCGGCTTGTAGTACTTATTGGAGATCTTGTTTTTGGCCGTGTAGGCGACCACGCCTTCCCAGGCACCCTGGTTGAAGGATTTGTCATCGATGTTTCCCTTGTCCGTGATGAGGGCGATTTCGAAACCCGTGCCGGAAGACGTCGCGCCGCCGCAGCCTGCAAACATCGTGCAGCCCAGCAGGACAACCAGCAGCATTGCCAAGACTCTCTTCATGTGAACCTCCTCGTGGTGTTTTGGCGTCTGTTGGCAGAAAGCCAACAGAACCATTCTATCATCCTTTATCAGGTTTTCAAGATGAAACTGCCGCCGGCACGAAAACAACCGTGCAAGCGCATGTTCATACCTGCTGCCCTGATGCCTCCGGAATCGAAAGACGGATCCCCCCTGCCGGCGAAATCCGTCTCGTTGCCTAATGCAGCATGACATGGGCCGGACAACCAAAATCAGCCAATTGCCTCGGAGCCCGTCTCGCCTGTCCGGATCCGGTACACTTCTTCCACGGGCATCACGAATATCTTGCCGTCCCCGATGTTGCCGGAACGGGCCGAATTGATGATCGCATCGATGGTCGGCTTCACGAACGAGTCGTTGACCACGATTTCGATGCGTATCTTCTGCAGAAGGTTGATGGTCTTGATGCTGCCGCGGTAGTTCTCGGTGTACCCTTTCTGCTGGCCGCATCCACGGACCGGGCTGACGGTCATCTTGTGGATTTCGGCATTGAAAAGAGCCTGCTTCACATTGTCAAGGGATTCAGGACGGATGATGGCTATCACCATTTTCATCTGGGACACATCCTTTCGTTTGCTTGATCTTTCGGTTGTTCCTCTGGTTGACTTTTGATTGATCTTGGATTGGCCTTGGCTGATCCTTCGGTCGAAGGAGATGATGATTTTTGCAGAGATTGGCCTTCGCCAATCAACATAGCACGAATTGCCTGTCATATGAAGATGGATTTGTAAAAGATGCCGCGGACAGGCGCTGGCCATGCCGGGAAAGCTCAGGCTATGGACTGGTCGGATGAAAAGTCGGGATACGCGTCCTCTCCATGCTGGGTGATGTCCAGGCCCTGCATTTCGTCTTTTTCCTCCACGCGCGTCTTCACGACCAGCCCGACCCCCTTCATGATGAGGAAGGTCATGACGATTGAAAAGGCGGCTGTGACGGAAGCGGCCGCGAGTTGGATGAGGAACTGTTTCGGATTGCCGTAAAGCAGGCCGTCCCTTCCGGCGGGATTGACGGTTGTCGTGGCAAAGACACCGGTCATGACCGCACCGAAGAATCCGCCGATGCCATGGCATCCGAACGCGTCCAGCGCATCGTCGTATCCGAGCCTGTATTTGAGCTGGCTGACGGCGAAATAGCACAGCGGGCTGACCAGGGCTCCGATGACGACGGCTGCGACCGGGGTGACGAAACCGGCGCCAGGCGTGATGGCCACGAGGCCCACGACGGCACCCGTGGCGGCGCCGAGGACGGTGGGCCTGCCCGTCTTGAGCCGTTCAACGAGCATCCACGAAAGCATGGCTGCCGCTGCGGATGTGTTGGTGGTCAGAAACGCGTGGATGGCGAGGCCTCCGGAACTGAGGGCCGAACCGCCGTTGAAGCCGAACCAGCCGAACCACAGCAGCGCCGCGCCCAATAGGACAAACGGGATGTTGTGCGGGCTTGCCGTGGCCTGTTCCTTTCGTTTTCCGAGCATGATGGCCAGAACCAGACCTGCGAAACCGGAACTGATGTGGACAACGGTTCCGCCGGCGAAGTCAAGTGCCTGGAGAGCGGCGTTCGGGTTCATCAGGGACATCCATCCGTCCACCCCCCAGACCCAGTGGGCAATCGGGTCATAGACCAGTGTGGCCCAAAGCACGGAAAACAGCAGGAAAGCCGAAAACTTCATCCGTTCGGCGAATGCGCCGGATATGAGCGCCGGCGTGATGATGGCGAACATCAGCTGGAACAGGGCAAACAGGGTGTGCGGGATGGTGCCCGCATAAACCGAAGGCGCGGCACCCACGCCAGAAAACCCCAGATACTGGCCGATGCCGAACAGCGGGCTCCCTGAGCCGAACGCGATGGAGTAACCGATAAACAGCCACTGTATGGACATGACCGCCATCAGTACAAAAGAGTTCATCATCGTGTTGAGCACGTTCTTTCGGCGAACCATGCCACCATAGAAGAACGCGAGGCCCGGGGTCATGATGAACACGAGGACCGTGCTGGCGAACATGAAGGCCGTGTCTCCCGCGCTTTGGGCGCCAGTCACGCCGACAGCGTCCCTGAATGCGGCTTTTGCTCCGTCTCCCTGCGCCGCGAAAACATCCGGCAGCGAAGTTCCCGTCTCCGTGGCAAATGCCGCGAAGGTAAGGAACATGCTTATGAACAGCAAAAGAAGCAACCCGATACCAAATTTTCGTTTCATCCTTTTCCCTCCGTATGTCGCAACATCAGTGATAGCAGTGGTTGGCCGGATTCCGCCCATTTCGGAAACACAACGCAAAAAAAAGGTGCTTTGGGGTTTCCCCCAAAAGCACCTTCGCTTGAGTCTCTTGTTTCGAGCATGTCCATCGTAACATCAATCCAGGTGATTTGCAAGTTTCATTTTTGAAAGCTTCATTTGTGATTTTCATAAAGGGCGGCTGGCACGCCGGACAGGATATCCGGCATCCCGTCGAGGGAGACAAGGGTCAGCAGGTGCAGCGCGCGGGAGCAGACTGTGTGGAACAGCCCTTTCTCTTCCGGCGCGACATATTCATTCCGCTTTGACAGGATGACGACGACATGGTCGAACTCCAGTCCCTTGGCCAGGTAGGAGGGAATAACCAGCAGTCCTTCAAGGGCGCGCCTGTATGATTCGTCGACAAGGTGCACCTTGTAGCCGGCAAAAGTCATGACTCCGGACGGCACTGCGAAGAGGGAATACAGGAATTGCGCATCCGCCATCGTTCGCGTAATCAGGGTAACCGTCTTCCTGCCGTCTGCAAGATCCTGCGTCAATAGAGGCGTCAGAATGGCAGGCAAACTGTCCCAGTTGTTTCCATGCAGCAATGCCGGCTTTTCTCCTGTCCGGCCAAAATGCTCGGTGTGAACCGGTTCCAGCATGAAAGCATCGGAAAACCTGGAAATCTGCAGCGTGGACCGGTATGTGCGCTTCAGGGCAAGAACCATGTTGTCTTCCGGTGCAAGAATGGATGCCGCCGTGTCAAGGTGCCCGATCGCAAAGTCTGTCCGGATATTCTGATTTGAATCGCCCAGGAGGGTAATGCCGGCATGCGGATACAGGCGGCGGAAAACGCCGTACTGGATTCTTGAATAGTCCTGCGCTTCATCCACCAGCACATGCTTTGCCTTCAGGTCCGGATTGCACAGGCTGGTGCACAAGGCGAGATGGAATACCGCCGCCAGGTCTTCATGAGGCATGATGCCTGCGGACAGGCTGTCCAGCGTGAAAATGCGAACGGCCTCCGCGAGTGAAGCATCCGGTACTGCGCGTGCGGTTTCTGGCATCACGAGCGAAGCATCTGTTTCCGCAAGCGCGGACACTCCTCCCGCAAGCACTTCATGGCACAATGCGGCAAAAGCGGGGGAGGGGGCGTCTTCTCCGAGGAATCTGCGATAGAGTGAAAGCGCATTCATCTGAAGTCTTGATTCAACCTCATCCCGCAGCCGGTGCAGTTCATGGCGCAAAGCCGCGCGTCCCCGGATGTTTGCCTCGTTTCCGTCCGGCGAGGAATCCTCCTCGTGCATCGCGTCCTTTTTCTGCTTCATCCGGGCCCGTTCCACCTGGTGCAGGATTTCCAGCACCCGGATCCGAATCCGCTCCAGGCGGCGGCCGATGCCCATTTGCCGGAAATCGGAATTGTAAAGGTGCGTCAGGTCTTCCGCTGAAACGAGGATCTCGCCGTTCAGGCGGATGTCGTAGAAAGGGAAAGTTTCCGCCAGCGATTCGGCAAACAGTTCCAGGGCGGCCAGAAAAGCGGGGGATGTCTTGATCCGCATGCCTGCGCGGCGGACCGGATCTTCCAGAGTAAGGGTGGATTCCATCATTTCCGCATGGGTTTCAAGTTTCAGGTCCTTCAGGGCGAGATGTTCCTCTGCCAGTGCCGTGAAGGGGGTTCCTATGATTTCTTCTTCTCCCAGTTCAGGCAGCACATTGGCGATGTATTCGCCCAATATGGCGTTGGGAGAGAGGATGATAAGGTTTTCCGACTTTATTGTGGCGCGGTGGCGATACAAAAGGTACGCTGCCCGGTGCATGGCGATGGATGTTTTTCCGCTTCCCGCAGCACCCTGGACGGCCAGGACCCGGGTGTCGTCAAACCGGATGGCCTTGTTCTGTTCCTTCTGGATGCTCGTGACGATTTGACGCATGCGTCCGCCCGTTGCGGATGCCAGGATTTCCTGCAGAATTTCGTCATTGATGGCCAGGCCGGCGTCGAACATCAGGACAAGTCGGCCTCCATCCAGGCGGAATTGGCGTTTCAGGGCCATCCTGCCGTGGATGATCCCGTTAGGGCTCATGTACTGGACAGGCCCGGGCTCGCTGTCGTAAAACAGGCTGGAAATGGGCGCGCGCCAATCGTAGATCAGGACGCGGGCGGTTTCTTCATCCATCAGCGTGGTGATGCCGATATAACAGGGAACGGGTGTTTCACCGGTCATGGCGTAATCGATGCGGGCGAAATAGGGTGAAATGAACAAACGGTCCAGCCGTTCGATTTCCTCCCGGTTGAACCGGGCCCAGGCCATGTTCTGCTTCAGCAGGTTGATATGCTGCATGAATTCGGAAATGCCTTCCATGTCGCTGAATCCGCTGGTATCTTCCCACATGCTGCGGTTGATGTCGGATTGCTGTTCCGTGAGAATGCGGCCCCGTGTGATTTTTTCCGTGAGAAGGTGCGCAATGGTCGCGCGGATGCTTGCCAGATGGTCGAGTTCTTCCTGCCACTGGGGATGGTTCTGCATGATTTGCCTCCGAATCTGTCGTATGCGTTCCATCGTATCATTTCATCGGCGAAAAAGCCATTTTGACCTTGGGTCCTATTTTCCGCCCGTTTTCCACCATCGCGGACCCGATGAAAGGAATTTTCGGAATGACTGCTGGAACAGATGCAGAACCTTGCCGCATGGCAACGGCCGATGAAAGGAATTTTCGGAATGACGGCAGAAACAGATCTGGAAACAGATCTGGAATCTTGCCGCATGGCGGCGGTATGTTATAATTGACCGGTATGCAGGAGGGTGATGATGGTGATGAAAAACGATAACATGCTCCCCGATGTTTTTTCCGAACAGTGGAAACCCTGGTTCCAGCGTGCGGAACTCGCCCCGATCTTTGAGAAAGCCGAACAGGATGGCATCAATGTCCTGAAGACCAGTTCCACCCGATTTGAACAATTCGGGAAATGGCTCTGCGAATCAACGGAGATTTCAGAAAACGATACTTATCGATTCAATGTGGAGTTCAAGACTGAAAACATGTCACATGAGACAGTGACTTTGCATGTCATGCTCACTTGGCAGGACTTGTAGGGAACTCCGCTGACCAGGGATTTTGCCGATTGCATCCGTGACCTTGGCGATGGGTGGAAATCCATTTCAAGAACGTTGGACGCTCCTGAAAAAGCGGTAAGCCTCACAGTGGAACTGGTGTACAAATGGTCGGAAAACGGTTCGGTTTGCTGGCGCAGGCCCGTTCTGGAAAAAGCGGAACCTGTCACGCACAGGATTGTCAGGGTGGCTTCGGCATTCATCAAGAGGACGGAGACGCTGGAAGGCAATCTTGAGCAGATGCTGCGGATGATAGACAAGGCAGGCGCGGAAAAGGCGGATGTCATCTGCCTTGGTGAAACTGTCTATGACTGGGGGACGAGTCTGCCGGTGAGTCAATCGGCAGTCGCCATCCCAGGACCTGTCACGGATATCCTGGCTGAACGGGCCAGAAAGCATAACATGTACATCATCCTGAGCATGAATGAAAAAGAGGGCGATTACTACTACAATGCAGGCGTGCTCATCGACAGGAAGGGCAATATCGCCGGGAAATCAAGAAAAGTGCAGCTCCCGCTTTGCGAAGGGGAAGACGGAATGACGCCGGGAAGCGGCTATCCCGTGTTTGATACGGACTTCGGCAGGATCGCCATCATGATTTGTTTTGAACTCGGGTTTCCCGAGGTTTCCAGGATACTTGCCATGAAGGGCGCGGAAATCATTTTCGTACCGACGCTCGGGGTTTCGGACATTGAAATCCACGCTCCGTCCAGGGCGGCGGAAAATGGCGTGCACATCGTTGTATCTGGTCGGCGCGTAAGCAATTACCCCTGTATCGTCTACAATCCGGCAGGGGAGGCCATCGCATCCGTCATGGGAAGGGATTGCAATGATGAAGGACTCTGCCTGGCCACATTGGATCTGGACAAACGATTCTATGTATACTGGTTCAGCGTAGGTGCCGCAAACGGGGAATCGAAAAACTGCTACATGCAGTCGCGCAGAAGCGATACATACGGGATGCTGACTTCATGACAAGGCCGGCATACAGAGACAGGCAATACGGTTAAGTGCGATACGGTTAAGTGCGATACGGTTAAGTGCGATGCGGTTAAGTGCGATACGGTTAAATACGATTATGTGATTTGAAGGGGGAAACATCATGAAAAAGGTAAGGCTTGGCATCATTGGCTGCGGTGGACGTTCATACGCCCACGTGAACAAACTTGTTGATTTTGAGGATGTGGAGATTGTCGCGCTGGCGGATCCCGTTCCGGAACGCCTTGTGAAAATGGCTGAAAAAACAGGGGCGACAAGGCTTTACAAGGACCACAACGAACTGTTCGCCGCGGAAAAGCCAGGCGACCTGGATGCGGTCTATATCTGTGTGGAACCCACGGCACATATCGGCATTGAAGAGCGCGTGATAGAAAACGGCTGGCATTTTGTCATCGAGAAACCGATGACGCTGAGTCTGGCGCAAGCGGAAGGAATTTCACGGGAAGTCGGAAAAAAGGGCCTCATCACCTGGGTTGGCTTTCAGGACCGCTACCTGGACGTCGTGGATGCCATGCGCAAGGAGCTGCCTCTGCATAAAAGCGGATTGGTATACGGATCCTGGCTTGGGGGCGTGCCGATGGTCTGGTGGTGGATGAAGAAATCCACATGCGGCGGCCAGCTCGTGGAACAGAACATACATCTGCTGGATCTTCTCCGCTATCTGTACGGCGAGCCCCGGTCTGTATACGCAACCTGTTCCAGCGGCATTCTTTCGGGCATCAAGGATTATGACACGGACGATCATTCAACGGCGGTGATTCAGTTCGAGAATTCAGTAACAGCCACTTTGACCTCGGCCTGCTACCTCACCCCGGACAACAACGCCGCGCACAGCGGATTCATCATCACGCTCAACGACATGACCATGGACTACAAGCTTCGCAGTTCCGTCACGTTCAAGACAAAGGCAAAGGAACTGAGGCTCGCAACGATGAACGATACCGAACTGGACGCCAACCGCGTTTTCATTGATGCGGTGAAATCCGGTGACGGGTCCCAAATCCGTTCACCGTACAAGGATGCGCTGGAAACGCTGAGGCTCGGACTGGCGGCCAATGAATCGATGGAAACAGGCAATGTCGTGCATATCAGCAAGATGAAATAACCATCAAGATGAAATAATCATCAAGATGAAATAATCATCAAGATGAAATAACCATCAAGATGAAATAACCATCAAGATGAAATGACCATCAAGACGAAATAATCTTCAGGGGGTATCGGCTGTGATAAAGCTTTCATCCTGCATAGAAATGATGTTTGGAGAATTGCCCTTCGACCAGCGCATTAAAGCCGCGAAAACAACTGGTTTCCAGGCGTGGGAGTTTTGGGGCTGGGCAAACCGGGATATTCCGGCCCTTGAAGAGGCTGTGGCAGAAACCGGCCTGCCCGCGGCTGCCTGCTGCATCGGCAGCCGGGATCAGACCATCGTGAACGCCATGAAGGGCGCGAACATGCTCGATGCCGGAAACGCCCGGATGTTTGCCGAGATGGTGGAAGAAACCATCTCCGCGGTGGCTGGCCTGCATATCAAGACACTGATTGCCACAACCGGCAACACGCTGTCAGATGTTTCCCGGGATCGGCAGCAGGAGGGAATCGTGTCATGCCTGACGGCGGCGGTTCCGATCCTCGAAAAGCACGGATGCATCATCGTGCTTGAGCCTCTGAACATACTGGTGAACCATATGGGCTATTATCTGTCTACATCGGGACAAGGGTTTGAAATTCTGAAGCAGGTGGGCTGCGCGCATGTCAAGCTGCTGTATGACGTCTATCACCAGCAGATAACCGAGGGGAACCTGATTGATGTGATTCGTGCGAACATTCAGGCCATCGGCCATTTCCACATTGCAGACGTGCCCGGACGGCATGAACCCGGAACCGGCGAGATCAACTACGAAAATGTATTCGCCGCCATTTCGGAATCCGGCTACGAAGGGTATGTCGGCTGTGAATATTCTCCTTCCAAGGGGAAAAGCTCTGCTGAATCCGCCCGGCTGGTGCTTGGGTTGGCGAAAGGATGATCCGGTCCTGTTCACGCATGCTGCCAGGCTTTTTCATCGCCGGCAGGCACGACCTGCCGGCAGCCGGCGACAGCGATTCTGACACGGAATGGTCTCATGAAACCTTTTTCTTCG
>CAZFWQ010000055.1:0-1583 GCA_964522755.1 uncultured Oscillospiraceae bacterium
CTCCACCGGTTCGATGGTCTTCATCACGCGCACCGGCGGCATCTGCTGCGCCTTCATCAGTCCGCGGCAGCGGTCCTTGATCTTGACGGGAATCCAGGCGGAATCGTCAAAGCCCGGAAGCGTCCAACCCTCCTGATCATCGCGGGCATCATAATACTCTCCGCCCCAGAGGCGGTTCTCTAGAATCGGCCCATTGATCGTTTTCCACATTGCATCGGTGGAAAGGGTCTCGCGGGTCCCGTCCTGGTATTCGATGTTGATCTGCAGCATCGCCTTAGGTGTCAGGCCGTATGCAAAGACCCATTTGTATTCCGAAAACCAGCCGTTTCCCACCATGATGCCGATGGCATTGAGACCTGGTTTCATCCGGGATGTCACATCATGGACCACATACGGCACGGATTCATCGTAATCGGTCGGTGCAGGATCGAGCACGCTGTTTCCGATCTTGTCCCCATTGATATGGAGTTCGCCCCAGCCCAGCCCGGAGAAAAACGCCCGGGCTCGTTTGATTGGTTTTTCCAGTTGATATTCATGCCGGAACATGGACGCTTTGACTGCCCCCTCGCGATTGGTCCATCCGGTGGAGTCGATGGTCACGGGAACTTCGGATCCGATGAAGGCGGAATCCCAGTCCGACTGATGCAGCAATGCGGTCGTGAATCGGTGGGTGGGAGCCCAAGGGGATTCTTCACCCTCCCCGTCCCGGATGATGACGCTCCAGACATACGTTGTGTCCGACTGCAGGCAACTGCCCTCATACACGACGTTCACCGAGCGGTTCGATTCGACCCACCCGGAGTCCCACATGTCCCCTGCGCCTTTTTCCAGACCCTGCGCCGTCGTGGCGACAAGGATCCGATAGGCCTGCTGCACAAGGCCGCGCCGGCTGCTGGCGAGCACCCAGGCGAAATCTGGCGAGACCTTGTTCACACAAATCGGCTCTTCCTCGTAGTGGCAGGTCAGCTGCTGAAAATTAATCCCCATCGTCTTGTCCGCTCCGGGATCCATCTCCCCGAACGAGTCCTCCTTCAAATTTGTCATCTTTCGATGCGTACCGACTCTTATTCGTTTATGAAGGCCTTGACACACACGGGCATGCCCTTATCCAATCCATCAGGCAAGCTGGTCAGCTCATGCATCCTCCTGACGGTGTTTCACCCGGTACCCGTTTACTCTCTGATCCAAACGGCCATCTCGCCTTTTCCCCGGTTGTTCCACATGAAATAAGGGACTGCCAGCAATCTGGCCCGGACAGATTCCGGCTCTGTGCCACAGGGCAGATACAAATCCTCTTCCCAGGCACCGTCACGAAGCCCGCTGGTTTCAATCAGTGGAATATTTTCGAAAATACCTTCTCCTGTCCGAACATTCAAATCCGATTCGCGCGGCAGCTTCAATCCGCTCAGCACACTGCCGTTATCCGCCTCTTCAAGGCAATAGACAACCGGGCCGCGCATCAGGGCGCATTTTCCCGCGTCGTGGCGAACATTGGGATTGGCCTTCATGCGAACCGGAGGCATGTCGAGTTCCAGAATCAGTTCATCTTCAGGGAGCCATACCCGTCGAACCCCGGCATAACC
>CAZFWQ010000055.1:1683-14184 GCA_964522755.1 uncultured Oscillospiraceae bacterium
GGCCTGGGCCCCGTTGACTTCGATCACGAATGATCTGCACCATCCGGGGATCCTCAGGCTCAGCGTCAGTTCGATCGGCGCTTGGGCTTGCACCTTGATGCTGACCGAACCGTTCCAGGGATAATCCGTCTTCATGACGATCCCGACTTCCTGTCCGTCGATGAGGATTTTGGCTTCGCTGTCCACATACAAATGGATCTGGATGCCCACGTCATCTGTAGTATGGATGTAACCGCCCAGCGAAGCGATGAGGCGGGCGAGGTTCGGCGGGCAGCAAGCGCACCCGAACCATTTCTGCCGCTCTGTCTTTACATGTTTCTTGTCATGCCTTTTTTCCGCGGCCTCCGGCCAGACTTCAAGCGGGTTGACATAGAAGAAACTGTGTCCATCCAGCGAAACGCCGGAGAGGACGCCGTTGTAGAGAGCCTGTTCGATCGTGTCCGCGTATTTGCGGTCCCTTTTGATCCGGAGCATCCTGTAGGCCCAGAAAACCAGGCCAATCGATGCGCAGGTCTCGTTGTAGCATGTGTCATTGGGGAGATCGTAGTCAAAAGTGAAGGACTCCGCCCAGTCGCTTGACCCCACTCCGCCCGTGATGTACATCTGGCGCCGCGTGACGTTGTCGAACAAAGTTTCGCATGCCTGGGCAAGTTCCTCGTCGCCCGTCTCCAAGGCGACATCCGCCATGCCCGTATACAGATACATGGCCCTGACCGCATGGCCGACTGCGGCATCCTGTTTCCTGACCGGCTGATGGGACTGGTTGTATTCATAGACATAGTCTTTCCACCAGACGCTGAAACTGGCCGCCGTGCTGCCCGGTTGCCGCATGTCCGCCTCGACGTCAAAGTAATTCGGCTGCGTTCCACGCTGGTTGATGAAATAGCGGGCCATTTCCAGATAGCGATCGTTGCCCGTCGCCCGGTACATCTTGACCAAGGCCAGTTCGAGCTCTTCATGCCCGGGATATCCCTTGCGCTTTCCTTCGTCCTCCCCGAAAATCCGGTCGATGCATTCGGCGACCCTCTCCATGATTTTCAGGAGATCTTTTTTTCCGGTCGCACTGCAATAGGCAGTCGCTGCCTCCATCATATGGCCTGCGCAATACATCTCATGCCATTCCAGAAGGTTCGTCCATCTCTTGTCCTGATCCTTGAGGATGAAGGCCGTGTCAAGGTATCCATCAGCCTGCTGGGCCTTCCCGATAATCCCGATTATCTGGTCCGCTTTCATTTCGAGTTCATGATCCGGATGGCTTGCAAGACTGTAAGCGACTGCCTCAAGCCACTTCGCGAGATCGCTGTCCTGGAAGACATAACCACCGAACGAGCCTTGTTCCATACCGGCGGCTCTTTTGAAATTCGAGATCGCGTGACTGGGTTCCGCTCCGGGAACCGCATCATTCAAGGCCTCCCACTGGTAGGGGATGATGCTTGCGCGGACGTTCTCCTGCTGCCCGGACCAGAATGCCCCCTTGATCCGGACTTTGCCGGTATCGACGGGCATGGCCTTCTCAATTTTCATTCCATCCTCCGAATTGCGGTTCGGCATTGCGATTTGATTTGAGATCCGACTCATCGATTTGGCAAATCGTAATCTCGGCAGCCCCGCTACACTTCAACGAACTCGACTTTCAGTAGACTGGCTATCTTGCGCAGAGAACGAATGTTGTGCCCGATTGACAGCGAGAAGTGGTGACTCGGCGCAGCGGCGAACCATTTTTTGTAGAATTCGACCGGTTCCATTCCAAAATCCACATGGGTTTCCGTGTTTCCGATCTGCATGATTTCCGCGGGTTGAGCCACACCTTCGGACGCGATGAAGCGAAACTTGCCCCCCGTGGTCTGCACGACGGCGAAGGTCGTGATATCTCCCGGCCGTACGCTCGCTTCCACGGAGATGCCGCTGCCACGTTTTCCGTGGTAGAACTGCATGCCCCGCATCACTGGCTTTTCGGTCGTGATGTCGATATGGAACGGTCCGTCGTGGCCAATGCTGAGCAGGCCCTTGCTGTAATCCGTGGTCACGATCTCGCAGAAGCTTCCACCCGTTCCAAGCAGGTCGCAGATCCTCATGGCGAACGCGGTCTTGATGTCGCCTTCGCCCGCACAGGGCACGCCTGCCGCCGTCAGCAGGGAATGCCCCACGATGAAGCCCCCTTGCACATCCTCGAAGTGGTCCTCGTAACCATGATAGTAGTACGCCATGCCATCGATTCCGTATTCCCGGACCATCTTCTCCTGGGCGCACGCCACCTTCGCGGACCATCGGATCTGTTCATCGGTGGGCTTCCTGGTGATTGGATCCGACGGTGAATCGCCAAGTACGCGAAAGAAGTCGTTGATCAGCCCGAGTTTTTTATCGATATCCCATTCCGTCACCAGGCGCATGTTCCGCTCGAGATCGCTCATCTCCAGCAGGATGATGTTCGACCCGCTTATCGACTGGAGCAGGGTCAGATCCGTGTACATGTCCAGCATGCCGCAATAGAAGTTCCCAAGAAAGCCGAAGTTGCTCCACTTGAGAGTGCGGACCACCATGGCGGCGTCTATGAAGGAATATATCTCTTCCCACGCCTGTTTTGCCTCAGGCAGGCCTTCCGTGTTGCAGTCGGTCACCGAATCGACGACATCCTTCGCCATGCCCAGCATCCCGCTGATGGTATGGTATTCGATTCCGCAGCGGGTGAACACGTTGCACATCTCCGGTATGGAGCAGGCAGTATCAAGGCTCAGCCATTCAGCTGTTGAAGTCATAATGGAGTTTATGGCCGCGCAGGGCTGGAGGTTCAGGATGACCACCGGCACCTTGCAGAACTGATGTACCGGAAGGACGCCCGAGCTCAGTTCATAGGTCCCGGAATGGAGAAAAATGATGTCGACATTCTTGCTGTTGAAGAATTCCCCCGCGGCACGTCCGCTGTCGACGGTGTCCACCATACCGTAATTCTCAACCTCGCAGCGGGTCCGCATCTTCTCCTCGATGAACCGGCCATATTCCAGAAGGCGCTCCTTCATGCCCGGAAACTGGTTCCAGTATTCCGGATGCCCTGTCGTATAGAGGCCCACCCGGGCCTTCAATTTCTTGCTGATGCGCTCACTCATCTCAACACGCTCCATTCCATGACATTATTTGCTATTATTTTCCATCTTTATCAATCCCAATATCCCACATGACGTCAAACATATGCTGCACGATATCTATGTCCACATTGCTGGGTATCGGGCTGCCCGTGAACATGATCAGGGGAGTGCCCTTCCCCACATCTTCAATGATGCGACGGATCTCCCCTTCAATCTCCTCCTTGCTGCCATAGATAAACAGCATCTCCGAATCGAGGTTGCCCAAAATGCAGCGGCTGTTGCCAAAAGCCCTTCTGAGATCCTTCAAGCTGATATCGACGCCCTTCCTGCTTTGCTCGACGCCGAACGCATCCATCGGCACTCCCGCCTCATCATCCAGCAAAGGACGCACATCCCCCTCATTCCATAGGATGACCTTCATTCCTGCAGCATGAATGGCGTCAACCGTAAATTGATGACAGGGCAAGGCGAATTTCCTGAACATTTCGGGGGAAATGAGCTCGCTTGAATTCCATGCGTCGGATATGAAGATAGCCTCCGCGCCGGCATCCCTCAGCTGGTCATAACGTTTTCTTTCATATGACTGATACAGTTCACAAATACCAATGAACAGCTCCGGTTCCGTCAGCATGCTCTCCATGGCACGTTCGAAACCCAGGGCTGAAGCCGCGCACCAATAGGCGGGGTTATAGCACGATGGAATCACCAGCGTGTCCGCACCCGCATACTCGATCATCTGGCTCAACGACTGCAGGTAGTTGTCCGACAATGCATCAAGCCTGGCGAACTCGCGTGCCTCTTCGATCGTGGCGACCTGCTTCATCCAGCCAAGCCCCGTGTCCTTTGACTTTGAATGCCCGCTCAGCCTGGACAAGTCCTTCAAATGCTTATCACAGGAATCATACACCCTCCACATGTCGGAATCCTGAAATATCAGTTTCGCAGGCTCACATTGTTCCCTCACGCCGTCGAACATGATGGCGTCCGGGTGGTGCCTGTCAATGAGGCTCCGATAGCCCTTCATCCACACATCGGTCCCGCCGCAGGAAAGCTCCCAGCATTCCATGCCTGCTACCTTGTATGTGTACTCCCAGCCGCAAGTGAACAGTGCAGTAGGGATCCGTTCGGTCATTCTTCCATCCAGTGCGTCGAGCATGATTTGTTTCCCGTTTTTTGCCATAAATTCCCCTCTTCCCTGGCTGCCTCAGCCAGCAACAGCCTTCAATGCATATTCTTCAAACAGGCGAATATAGATCCGGTAATTCTCGAGCGAGACGCCTGGAGGCGTCTGATGGTCTACTGATGGAATAAAGCCGCCAGTCCGCATCACGGGCAGCAGGCGTTCAAATTCTGCCCGCATGGCCTGTTCACCGAGAGGCATGACCATCTTGTCATAGCCGCCCAACATCAGGAACTGCGGGTAGTCGGCCCGAATTCTGCGCAAATCCACGCCAGCCTGCCTTTCCAGAGGATAGACGCCTTCGATGCCAGCCTGATTCATCCATGGCACCATTGTCGTGATGTCACCATCGCTGTCGATCAGAACCTTCACGCCGTGCTTCTTTATCTCTGGGATCACCTTGCGGTAATATGGCAGCAGGAATTCGTCGAACAGCGCTTTGGATATCATCGGTCCGTGGTTGTAGGACATATCCTCGGTAAAGGCGACAAAGTCCGGTTTCAGGACCGCACAGACAGCATCCATGATGCGGATGTTGAAATTGGCCAGATCGGTATTGATGCGATGCATCAGATCCGGTTGGTCATAAAATGAAAACATGTGGGGTTCGATACCAAGCAATATCCTGGGGAACCAGAAAAACCCTTCGATATTGCAGCGTATGATGATACCCCCGCTATCATGGAGCGGCTTTAGGGTTTTGGCCCTATGCACGGCTTTTTTGATCAGCGCATCCGTGTACAGAAACTGCTTGAGGTCGTCGTAAGTCCGGTTCGGGCGGATAATCGGTCCGCCATGGTAGTCCGGCCATGGCAGCCGATCTGTGTTGGCACCGGCACTGAGCAGCACCATGGGATCCAAACCGAAATAGCGCTGTGATTGAATGAATTCCAACTCCGGCAAACCTTCGGTTTTCCAGCGGTCGGTGGTCAGATCCCACCAGGCAGCCCACTCCACCATTGGCAGCCGGTCGACGGACAGATCGAAATTAAGCACGCGCAGGAACCGCTCGCGAGAAGTCATGGATACCTCCTTGCATATATTCCCAGACCCGGCAGCGAAATAGGTTCAACAACACAGACCCAGTCGATATATCGCTGACATACTGGGGAACAGAAATGACACTGATAAATTGTCGGGTCTATGAACACCCTTCGACACTTATAAATCTCCGGGTCTGTCATTAACCTTTTACGCTGCCAATCACCAACCCCTTGACGAAATAGCGCTGCAGAAAAGGATAAACCATGAGGACCGGTATGGCTGATATGAATATCTGCGCGGCTTTCACCGTGCGGTCGGAAATTTTCAAATACAGCTGAATTTCAGACTTGGACATTGATCTCATCAGCGAACCCTGACCAATGAGCATCGTCTGCAAATAACTGAGCAGGGGGTAATGCTCAATCCTGTTCATATAGATGAGGCCGTCAAACCAACTGTTCCAATGGCCAACCACTGAAAACAGGATAATCGTCGCCAAGGCAGGCAGCGATATGGGAACAAATATCTTCCATAGTATGGTCCAATGGCCAGCCCCATCTATCGCAGCCGCATCTTCAAGTTCCTTGGGGATTCCCCTGAAGAAATTCAACAGCAGGATCGCGTTGAAAACCGGCATCGCGCCAGGAAGAACCAACGCCCAGATCGTGTCCTGGAGTTTCAGTTCCTTCACAAGGATGAATGAAGGAATCAAGCCGCCGCTGAACAATGTGGTGATGAAGAAGATCCACACATACATTGTGCGCCATCTGAATTGGCTTGCTTCCTTGGACAGCGGATAGGCGACCATCAGGGTCAGGAAAATGTTGATGGCGCCGCCAAGGCCAACTCTCGTGAAAGATACAATGACAGAACTCCAAAAAGCGGGTTTTGAAAAAGCGAATTGATACGCTTTCAATGTAAAATCAACTGGCCACAGTTTCACATACCCTGACATCGCTGCCGTTTTTGAGCTCAGGGACAGTGATGCGATATTTATGAGCGGCATCAGGCATATGCAAGCCAGTGCAATCAGAAAAACCCCATTCAACACCAGAAACAGTTTCCTGCCAAACGAATCCTTAATTCCCATATGCCCCCTGGCACCTTGTATTCACAATGCATCCGCCTTGCGTGTCGCTTTTATTTAAAACACCCTGTAATCTGCCAGCTTGTATGCGAGAAGATAGGATATGGAAATAAACACCAGGGATACCAAAGATTTAAACAGCCCTACAGCCGTTGACACGCCAAACTGGGCCTGGAGGATTCCAAGGCGATAAACAAGGGTATCGATGATGTCTCCTGTCTGAAGGACAATGGGGTTATACAGGTTGAACACCTGGTCAAAGCCGGCATTAAGAATGCCACCCAGGCTGAGGACAGACAAAAGCACGATCACCATGCTCATGCCCGGAAGGGTAACATGCCACGCCTGCCGCCAATGGTTGGCGCCATCTATCCTGGCTGCTTCATACAAGGTCATGTCGATGCTTGTAATGGCCGCCAGATAGATGACGGTATCAAAACCAAAGTCTTTCCAGACATTTGTTATGACAAGCGTGAAGCGAAACCATTGGTTGCTGCCCAGAAAGAAAATCGGCTTGATTCCAAGCATCCCGAGAAACTGGTTGACAAGGCCGCTTGAAGGGGACAGGATGTCCACGAATATCCCGGCCAAAACCACCCATGACATGAAATATGGCAGGTATACGGCGGTCTGTATGGTTCTTTTCAGCAGTGGCGTGCGCATCTCATTGAGCAGGATGGCAGTCGTTATCGGTACGGCCAGGCCAAAGATTATCTTGAAAAAGGCGATGATAACCGTGTTCCACAGTACTTGCAGCGTATTCGGCATTTTCATGATATAGATGAAATTGGCAAGGCCAACCCATTTCTGGTTTCCAAACAAACCCAATTCAGGCCTGAAATCCTGAAAAGCCAGAACAATGCCAGCCATGGGAACATAGTTGAAGATCATGATCATGAGCAGGCCCGGCAGCACCATCAGATGCAAGGGGATGTCCCGCCTGCGCAGGGTATGTACAGGTCTTTTCTTTGTATTCCCGCTTTCCAGATTCAACATGCTCACAACCTATCCATGTTTATTTTATCTACGCTGGAAGACGGGAAGGAGTACCCGTCTTCCAGCGAATGCCGACCATGGTTTATTTGAGGCTGCTTTTCCAGTCATTCACTTCTTTGGTGATGGCCTCGCCACCCAATGCATACCAGTCCTTGACAAACTGATCAAACGAATCCACTGGTGATTGTCCCATGATTATTTTCGTATAAACTTCCGTCTGCATCGTATCAAGAGCGCCTTGTTTCGTTACCATCGTCGCAGTAGTCGGACCGAAAAACTTGTTATAAATGAGTTTTTCATTAGGGACATAATCGTCCATGATGATACTCCACGTACTCTTGTCGTCGTATACCATCTGCCATCCGTATACGGACATGTCACCTGTCTTTCTCCATTTGTCAATATAACCGTAGACAGTTTTGGCTTCTCCCCATAATGAGCTGTCATCACCGGTCTTTAAGGGATCGATCAGCCTTTGGTAATAGACTCCGTTTAAGTCGGACTTATACGTAATGACAGGACAGAGCGTCCATGCTTCCGCAACACCGTCCGGCGTTTCCACCAGGCCTGTCGTATTGAATCTCTGAATCTTCTCATCATATTGCGTCTCATAATACTTGTTGAGTATCTTTATCATCGCCTCGGGATTCTTCGCTTTCTTGTTTGCAACCCACCAGGACCCGGTTGGGTTGACAACCCCGTTCAGAACCTTTCCACTGTCTGCGGAGACAAGCGGATACGGAAGCCAATCCGTCTTCGGGTTGTTCTTCTTTGAATCACCGAGAGCAAGCCCATACCAGTGCTGACTGTAGAAAGCGCCAATCTTGCCGGTATTGACATCTTCGCCCAATTTATCGTTGGGCTTGACGGCAAATTCAGGATCGATGTATCCTCCCTTGAAAAGTTCGCTGAGTTTTGCCAATGCATTCTTGGCTTCCGGCTGCACTCCGCCGAACTCCAGTTTTCCATCCTTTTCAATCCAAATCCTGGGATACGAGTGATAACTGTTGAAGAACCCGGTCAAAATGATTCCCCAGCTGAAAAGTTCATCTTTGATACCCAGTCCATAAGTATCTTTCACGCCGTTTCCATCCGGGTCCTTATCGGTAAAGGCTTTGATGATGTTGATCATATCGTCCATCGTCTTCGGCGGAGCCAATCCCAGATTGGCAAGCCAGTCAGTGCGCAGAAAGATGAATTGCGAGTCTTCTTTCCCGTCACCAATGAAAGGAATGCCATACAGCTTGTTGTTGACGGTGCCCTGCATGAACGGCACGTCGCCGGCGGCATCGAATATCTGCTTTCCATAGGGTGACAAATACTCAAGTGAAGGACCCATATCCTGCAGCATGTCACTTCCGGCCAAACGGTTCAGGTCGGTCTGACCTACATTGAATATATCGGGAAGATCTCCCGAAGCCATCGCCAAATTGAATTTTTGCTCCATTTGTTCCGCATTGGCAGCCACCCACAAGTATTTGATATTGATGCCGAGTTCATCTTTCAGCAGCCTTGTCCACACATTGTCTTCCTGTGTCTGTCCCAATAACTTGAGGGCAGTCTCGCGAGGCTGAGTGACAAAAGTCACATCGATCGGCGGGTCATATTTTCCCACGGGATCTTTAGGTTCCGTTGGGGCAACCGTTGTGGCGGCAGTGGTTTCAGCAACTGTTGTTTCAGCTGCGGTGGCGGCAGCGGTGGTTTGAGTGGTGGTTGAGGCTGCCCCGCAGCCTGCGGTCAGAGCGAACAACAAGGCAATCGCCAGAACAAGGCTGATGGTACGAAGCATTTTCTTAGGAATGGCGGTCATAACTTCATCCTCCTCTTTTTATTGGGTGCGACCATGTGGCCTGCTGAAGGCAGGCTTCTTGCATGCTGACTGGATTCGAGTGCTCATTTTGAATCATCGCGACCCTTCCCCTGGTAACCTGCAATGAATCAACTTTACCTTTTCTCCGATCTCGTCAGAATTGCGATGTTAAATATTGAGAATGGCTCCCTCCTTTCAGCTTGAGGATTTTTGTTTTCATCGAAGACTCGTCAACCAAATGGACAACGGCGCGGACTCCGGCAATTCATCGCTAAAGAACAACGTGAGGGAAATCGTACCGATATGTTTAGGACCCGGGAAAAATCTAGCAAACGTTTAATGGAGTGGAAACAAGAAACAGATTCATACTCCAGGCTAAATCAAGCAAACGGTTAAGGTAGAGAAATTCTTGAAACACATTCCCTTGAAAAACGCGAAAACCAATCCAATCCATGACGGGAAATCAAATGATTCAATGTTTAATGTTTTGATATAGATCCTCTAGATAGAAGATTTAAGAATAGTAAACGTTTACTGCAATTATCAAACTTCAACATGTAAAGTTCACAACAACATGCCTCTTTTATATCATACGTTCATGGGATGTGTCAACCATGAATATTTTCAATAAAACCTATTGTCGCGTTAGCTGAATTGTTGCTGTCAAGGTGCGGCGCCAATGGAGCATCACATGATAAGAACGGGATTTCATTGCGTCTTGATTTGACCGGTAGACCCTCTGATCTTCAAATTGGCCTCAATGATTAAGTTTTGGACAGGCTTGTCGTCAAGAATATCAAATAGCATGTTGACGCTTTCGTAACCAAGTTTGTATTTGTCCTGTGATACTGTTGATATGGTGGGTATGGTGAACTCATCCGCCGGGATGTCGTCGAAACCCATGATAGCGAGATCCCCGGGTATGCGTATGCCTAATTCACTGGCGGCCTTGATGGCGGTCACGGCTGCGAAATCCGAGATGATCATTACTGCGCTGAAGTCTTTCCCAATCAGAAGCTCCATCATGTAATTGTAGTGTTTTTGAAAATCTGTCTTTTTAAGCACATCAGTAAAATACACTATCGACTCATCCGCCTGTATGCCGCGACCCATGAGCGCCCGCAGATAACCATTGTATCTGTCCCTGAGCGTCATCAGATCGAGCGGTGCCGAAATGTATGCGATTCGGTTGTGACCAAGCTGCAGCAAATACTCAACAGCCTTTTTCGTAATCTCTTCATCATCAATCGCGACGTATGGGATGTCTGCCGTTTCTGTGAATTTTTCAATTGAAACGATCGGAAGGGTCTCTTTCAACCGATTGAGATGATTGTCGTTGATCAGCTGCGTAGCAATGATCAGCCCGTCATAACTGCGACCGAGAATCGACTTGATGTTGTTTTCTTCAATAAGCGAATCGAAGTTGGAGCTGAGGATAATCACTGAATAATCCCTGTTTCTTGCCGCTTCCTGCATTCCAATGTAGATGGACGAGTAGAATTCGTCGAGTTGAGGTATCAGGTAGGCGATGTTGTTCGTTTTCTGTGCTTTCAGGCTTTTGGCATAGGTGTGGGGGCTGTAACCGAGGCGATTCGCCGCCTCTTCAATTTTGACGCGGGTTGCATCGTTGTAGAATATGCCGGTTTTGTTCAGCACCCGTGAAACCGTGGCAATGGAGTATCCCGTTTCAACAGCTATGTCCTTGATGGTTATGCTTTTCGAATACGAATACTTTTCTCTCATTGTTTTTTCCTTCAAATCTGATTATTATCATCTTAATCATAAAATTTTTCATGTCAGAAACAACCTTTTCATCATCCAAATCAGAAAACGCTTCATGTCAGAAACAACCAGCGACTCATCCTTATCAATGACGTAACCGACATGCATTATTGATTCATGTGCAACAACCCGCTCTTGTGAGTTGTTCTGCAGGATTCCTTTGTAATCGCGTATGAATTGAAAAGTCACGCAACAAATACCGCTTATTCCATTCCCCAGCTTCCCAGATACTCCTGCTGCTCTCTTGTCAGCCGGTCGATGCCAATGCCAAGGCTTTCCAGCTTCATTGCGGAGATTCTCGCGTCAATGGCTTCCGGTATGGAAAACACGCCGGGCTTCAATGCGAGGTGGTTTTCCACGATATAAAGCGCGCTCAGTGCCTGGACGGCGAAACTCATGTCCATGATTTCCGCCGGGTGGCCGTCTCCGCAGGCCAGGTTCACAAGCCTGCCCTCGCCCAGGAGGTATATGCGGCGTCCGTCCGCCATGAGGTAGCCGGTGATGTTCTTCCTGCTTTCCTCTATGGAAACCGATTGGGCTTCCAGTTCGGGAATGCAGATTTCCACATTGAAATGACCCGCGTTCGAAAGAATGGCCCCATTTTTCATTCGCGCAAAATGCTCGCCGAAAATGACGCGCTCGCAACCCGTGACCGTCACGAAAATATCCCCCGATGCAGCGGCATCCATCATGGGAAGCACAGTGAACCCATCCATGACGGCTTCGATGGCCTTCACGGGATCAATCTCCGTCACGACCACTTTCGCCCCCAGGCCCTTCGCCCGCATGGCCACGCCCTTGCCGCACCAGCCGTAACCAGCCACGACTACGGTCTTGCCCGCCACGATGAGGTTCGTGGTACGGTCTATCGCGTCAAACACGGATTGGCCCGTGCCGTAACGGTTGTCGAACAGATGCTTGCACATGGCGTCGTTGACGGCCATCATCGGGAAGCGGAGCACGCCTTCCCTTTCCATCGCCTTCAGGCGCAGGATGCCCGTGGTTGTCTCTTCGCAGCCGCCCCATACCTCCGGGACGAGATGAGGCAATTTCACATGCAGGGCATGGATGAGGTCACCCCCGTCATCGATGATGACATTCGGGCCATGCGCCAGGGTTTGCCCGATATGGCGGTCATATTCGTCCGGTGAGGAACCGTACCAGGCGTGGACGTCGATTCCGTCCTCTGAAAGTGCCGCTGCCACGTCATCCTGCGTGGAAAGCGGGTTGCTTCCGGTCACGGACATCCGGGCACCACCGGCGGCAAGCACCTTCGAAAGGTACGCCGTTTTCGCCTCCAGGTGAACGGACAGCGATACCTTGACACCCGCGAAAGGCGTTGTCCGTGTGAATTCCTCCTCCAGACGGGACAGGATGGGCATGTTGCGCCTGACCCACTCAATTTTCCGATGCCCCTCGCCTGCGAGGCCGATGTCGCGGATATGGCTCTGCGTCTGCCGTTGCGTCATGAAAATCCTCCTCGGGAAATGTCCGTCATGCTGGATCATGCCATTTCCGGCAGCATGGAACGGATTCTGCGGTACATCCCCGCGTTCCCATTCCCACTCATTATATCGTT
>CAZFWQ010000056.1:0-10327 GCA_964522755.1 uncultured Oscillospiraceae bacterium
ACGTAACCCATTTACTGGCGAGACCATCAAGATCAAGGCTTCAAAGAAGGCTCGTTTCCTTCCTGCGAAGGCTCTCAAGGAGATTGTTGCTGGCGATCGCAAGCTCGGTCCAGCACCAAAGCCAGAAGTAAAGGCTGCTCCAAAGCCAGTTGCAAAGAAGGCAGCTAAGAAGGCTCCTGCTAAGAAGAAGGCAGCTAAGAAGGCTCCTGCGAAGAAGAAGGTAGCTAAGAAGGCTCCTGCAAAGCGTAAGCCAGCTAAGAAGGCAGCAAAGAAGCGTTAATTCTTCTTTATTAAAACTGGGGTCGCACAATGTGCGACCCCAGTTTTTTTATGGCTAGGATTTCATGCATGTCGCAGTTCAACGTTCGATACGAACCGCCATCTGGGTATCCGCTAGGTACCAACCTGACTTATAAAATCTGCTCAAATCTCATCATCCCAATCTTCAATCTCTTTATGAGCAGGGATTGGAAGGGCGCCGAGAATATTCCTTCTTCCGGCCGCGTAATCGTTGCGAGCAATCACATGTCCTATCTGGATGTCTTGGTCTTTACCCACTTTCTCTATCGCAATGGTCGTGCACCTCGTTACTTAGGTAAATCAGGAGTCTTTAAAGTTCCCATTATTGGCAAAATCATTCTTGCAGCCGGACAAGTTCCGGTTGAGCGCGAAACATCAGAGGCCAAGAAGGCTGTCGATCATGAAAAGATAATTCTGGAGCAGGGCCACATGCTCGGTGTGTATCCCGAAGGAACTCTCACTCGTGATCCGAATATGTGGCCGATGGTTGCAAAGACGGGATGTGCGCGCCTTGCACTCTTGACCAATACCCCTGTTATTCCAATAGCCCAGTGGGGATCTCAACTCGTTGTTCCTAATTACACAAAAAAACTCAACCTCTTTCCTCGCAAGACAATCATCATTCGAGCCGGCGCACCAGTGGATTTATCGAAATGGTATGGAAAGAGTGAAGATCCCAAGGCGCTCACTGAAGCAACGGCTGCAATTAAAATATATTTGACAATACTCCAATTGCTTTTTACATTAGGTGTTTTCTCCCGGTTCACAATATGCCAAAGCTTATAAGGCAGATAGGCGGCGATGAAATTACCGACAAATCCAAGAATGGAGGCATTGGAAAAGGTGCCGGACAGATCGGCAATCAGGTTGCCGATGGCGCAGCCCCATGCCCCGGCGGGGCCAAACAGCAGCCCTGCCACAACGGGAACGGCGTTGACAGGCCGCACCTCGGTAAGCCCTTCTATAAGCACCATCACCTTGAAAGGCACAGCCATCCCGACGAAAACCAAAGCGCAGAATAATATCTGCAGCAATTTCCGTTTTGATTTGAAAGGTGAAAAGATTTCCCGCATCAGATCACTTCTCCAATACTCCTCGCCCTAGAGCGGGTTTTCTGCTTAGAAAGCTTGTCCCCGCGCAAATGGCGCCGGATACGATAAAAGCAGCGCCAATGATCTTCGCGCTCGATAAAAGCTCCGTATTGCCAAAGGCGTTGGGGATGAGCAGGGCGAGCATCATGGTCACAACAGGCTCGGTAGAAGCGATGATCGTCACATTGACAGCCGACGCGTATTTTTGTGAATACATGAGCATGATGTACGCATATGCCTTGGCAAAAAAGGCAAGCAGGAAAATATTGGCCAGAAGTTGATTTGAATAGGCAACAGCAAAAAAGGTTTTCGGTTCCTCAATGAACCACAGCACAAATCCGATGCCGGCTGTGAAAAACATCTGCCATATTCCAAGCAAAAGCGGATCGCTTTTCTTTGCGAAATTGTCAACGGTTACTATGTAGACAGCCATGAGGAAGCAGCCGGCCGTCATGACAAGCACGCCAAAATCGACAGTGTCTCCGGGCCTGATACCGCTGGTGAATACGATGCCGGTCAGGATCAGCACGATTCCCGAAATGTTGTTAAGGCTGAGTTTCCTCTTGAATGCAAGCAGCAGGAGCGGTACGAACACAATATTCAGCGAAGCGACAAAGCTGGCTGTCGATGCGGGTATACGGGATATGCCAATCTTCTCGGATATCAGGTTCCCGCATATGATGACCGCAAGGATGAGGCTCCTCAGCATGGTTTTTCCGTCTGGCCTCTTAAGTTTTTTGAAGAATACAATCGCCAGAATGACGCTTGCGATCCCGGTTGTCATGGTCAGATAGGCGAATGCGGAAATGGAATCGGGAATATTCTTGATGAATATATAGGATGCGGCCCAGCAAAGAGTGATGGAGAACAATACGATATTTGACTCGGCACGCGTCATGGCTTTGCTCCCTCATAGAATTCATAATTCACTTTTTCTTTTTCAATGAGTATCGCATTCTGATTCAGTTCTATGAGCGTCTCGTCCATAATGCTTTTGATCTGCTGCTCTGTGGTAGAGGAAAACTGAAAAACCAGGGTGTTTTCGTAGGTTATGACCCCTTTTTCATCCTTGTATGCGCCTTTGGCATTCAGCACCGTGAAGCCGTTCACATACTTCAGGGCGATGTCGCTTACCTTCTTCTCGGCTTCTTCGTAAGAAAGCAGCTGTGTGTACGTGTCCTTGTCATTCAAACCGATATACATGGTGTACACGACGACATCGCTGTTTTGGAGGGCCGTCTGCATCGAGCAGCTTGAAAATGCAAGGCACATGACAATGGCTGCTATCAATGCAATGAATCTATTTCTCATCTTCTTCATAAACCTCATGTCCCGCATCACTTGCAAACTGAACCACCAGTTTTACCTTCGCTGCACTCGTGTCTGCCTTGGCAACGCATTCGCCAAGTTCCTTTTTCAGGCTTTCGTTTGTTATCACATCATTTAGAAATTCCGCAACATGTTTCATTACAAATACCTCCAAATCGATGAATGAGCCTGCATGGTTTTGCAGCATCACAGTCAGCCGTGTATTGACGCATGATTAGCATGGCAATATGCCTGATTGCTGATGAAAATTGATATGCCACAGCATATGGAAGGCTGGGCAAGATACAGTTTACGATACTTTCATTACCACCCGACGAAAATCTCATTCTGTTTATCGACAATCACAAGATTAATAGGATACCAACCCGATTCATCAATACCCATCCCTGTAGTTATATCAATACCCATACCAGTACCAGTACTATTCCCTGTCCCTGTCGCTATCTGTGCTACGTTTAATTCGATAAGTGGATTGTATGAGCCAAATCCGCCAGCTACACTATCCAGTTCATCATCGGACAGTACCGCCTTGACATTTGCCTTTTCTACCATCACAGCCAGTTCTTCTTCAGTAACATCATATCCCGCATCCCTTGCAAACCGAAGCGCCAGTTTGACCTTTCCATGGCTCGTGTCTGCCTTGGCGACACATTCACCAAGTTCCCTGCCCAGGGTTTCGTTCGTCGACACATCATTTAGAAATTCCGCAACATGTTTCATTCCAGATACCTCCTGATTGATGAATGAGCCTACTGATTTGATTGTACCATGACCTTTCTTTTGTTGATATATGACAATGCTATTGATGACAATGCAACTGATGACATAATGTCCAATTGCAAAACACCTGGTTCCATCATTGCCTTGTGAATAATCCGCAATCCTTTTCCCCTGCGTGAAAATCCCCAAAGAGCTTTTCGCAGACAGCCCTGCAAGTCCTGCAGCCTGGAAGCTTATCGCATTGAATGCAGGGACGCCGGACATTCTCCTCAGTCTTCCTCAGCATGTCGAGTACATGCGATTCATCCCAATACTTCTTCAAGCCGTCATAATGTTCTTCATGGAACAGATGCCTGCAGGGCAGGCATTTCCCTTCGACATTCACGGCCATGAGGCTTCTTCCAGCCATGCAGCCGGCATTGATTCCATTGGGTTTGCTTTCGGAAACCGCCCATCTCAAGGTTGAGAAACAACTCTCGACCCTGATGGCTACCGTCTTGTGATGATAAGCTCTTATATAGTCCGCCAACTTGAAAAAGAGATCTCCCTTCAAACTGTTTTCTGTTTTATTGTCGCAGTCTGGCTTCAATCTGAGTATGTTGATCTCCCTGGCTCCATACTGCTCGGCAAGTTCAACCATATTGGGAAAATCCGACGAATTGTCATCTCTCGCGACCCAATTTATGCCGTAATTGATATTTGTATTCTTCAGATGTTCCAAAGCGCGTATTGCGTGATCAAACCCATCCCGTGAGTTTCGATGGATTTCCTCCGTTGAGCCGTTCAGCGATATCCATATGTATCCTATTCCGGCGTCATCCAATTCCTCCAGCTTGCTTTTCGATAGGAAGACCCCGCTCGTGGCTATTGCGCATTGCATCTTCAAATCCCGTATTTTTTCAGCAGCAGGAACCAGATGCTGGTATACAAGCGGTTCTCCCCCGCTTAACGCAATCCAGGAAGTGCCTATTTCCGACGCATCCTCCAGGATACCCTGCAGCAATCGAAAATCAAAATCCTTGCCTGTGTTGCCATTGTAGCATTGCGGACAATTCAAAGGACATCTGGATGTAACTTCAATGTGAATCAGTTTTGGCGCTCCGTAAGCTCTGGAGATGAATTGCCGCATATGTATCCGCATCAGCCTTTCACCGGTTCCCTCAATTCATGACCCGGTTGTAATGATTATATCGTGCAACAATTGAAGAAAAAGGATCTCGAAAGGCTATTCAAATCTCCCGTCCCTGCATATTAGAATCGGCAGCTTTTTCACATCCGTCATCATGGCTCCGCCTTTGGTAAAAGTGATATGCCGCCCTACGCCCTGATAGCCTTTTTCGTCATGCATGGCCCTGGCAATGATCGCAGGGTCGTTCGTATCGAGCCTTGCCGCCGTATCTGCTACAAGCCGCATCATGTCATAGCCCTGTATTGCCCATGTGTCGGCCTCCTTGCCAAATTTCAGCCGATAGCGTTCTTTCAGCGCGGTCAGCTTTTCACTTTCTTCAATGACCAGCGTCGAGGGGACTGCCATCCCTTCCGATATCGCCTTGTTTTGCGCAAGCGCGTTGGCCCTGTTGAAAATCGGTTCGCCTATGACTGCCATCGCCTTATCCTTGCCACGGATCATTTTCAACACCTCAAAAGCCCGGTCAAGACCATATTGCGAAATGACCACGGAGTCCACGCCCAGGGCCTGCCATCTGCTGTAAATGCTGTCAAACTCGTTTTCCGACGCAATGGACGGCACATAATCGATGATTTTTGTCCCCGTGTCCAGCAGCGCGAGCTCAAAGGCGGTGACAAGTTCTTCCTGGGACTGGATGCCGTTGTGATAGACCGCGATCCGCCCGTATCCCTGCGTGACGGCATAATCCGCCATGGCCCTGCCCAAGTCCGCAAAGGCGGGCACACCACAGAACACAGACGGATTGTCTCGGGTGAAAAGGCTGTCATACGCGCCATAGGGGAACAGGGCAAGCTTTCCGCCCCCCGTCAGGATACCCGCGGTTGTCTTGGAAACATCGAAGTTCTGCAGATTGAATACCGCAGACGCAGTTCGGTCTTCCGCCACCTTTGTCGCCATTTCCACGCCTGTTTCATATTGCCCTTTGTCGTCGATGACAGCGGTTCTGATACTGAACCCTTTTCCGGCGTATTCGCTGTTCAATTCCTCCACGGCAAGCTGCACCCCGCTGATGAACGCACCGTCGGATGCAAGCCAGGCCGCATCCGCCAATATCGGGACATACAACGCGCGAACACCGGAATTCTCTTCTTTTCCGCATGACGCGGGCACAAGAAGAAAAAAAGTACATAGGCAGATTATCAGCAGTTTCTTCATTGAGCCCTCCCAGAAGTCAACTGACCTGTCTTTGCGCAAATTCATAAAATAGGCCTTTCTTCTCCATCAGTTCATCGAAATTGCCCTCTTCAGCTATTTTTCCCTTGTCCATCACAATGATTCTGTCGCAGTTCTTGACAGTGGAAAGCCTGTGCGCTATGACAATTCGCGTGCATCCGAGTTCGGACAGGCTATCGGTGACATGCTTCTGAGTGATGTTGTCAAGAGCGCTGGTGGCTTCGTCAAATAGCAGGGTTTTCGGATTTGACACAAGGGCTCTGGCAATAAGCAGCCGCTGCCGCTGGCCGCCCGATATGCCGCCGCTTCCCTCGCTGATCATCGTGTGCATGCCCATGGGCATCGCCTTGATGTCAGCCTCGATTCCCGCCATGCGGGCCGCCCTCCATGCATCGTCAAGGGTGCTCCAGGGTGCGGTGATGATGATGTTGGAGAAAATATCCCCAGAAAAGAGCTTGCCGTTTTGCAGGGCAACTCCGAAGCACTGCCGCACCGAGCGGACGTCAAGGGTTTCCAGGTCATATCCGTCATAATACACCGCACCTGCCTGGGGCTTTTCAAAGCCAAGCAGCACCCGCAAAAGGGTAGACTTGCCGCAGCCGCTCCTGCCAACGATGGCGATATAATCACCGGGGTTTGTCTTCAGGTTGATATTGTCAAGTATGATGGGTCCGCCTTCCGTATATCGAAATGTGATATTTGACAATTCGATATTCCCTGAAATGGATGTGACGATCTTCTTGCTTTCATCCGTTTCAGGCACTGCGTCAAAAATGGGCTTGACCATTTCCAGAAGCGGGCCTATGTTCGCAAGGGTCATGGCCACGCCCGCAAGCGACATGATTGCCCCGCTTACAGCGCCGTACGCCGTGCTGAACGCGATATAATCGGACTGAGATATCCTGTTCACTCCCGCGAAATAATACAACAGCATGGTGCCGCCAAGCGTGAGCACCCCTGAGATGGCGCTGTTCAATCGTAAAAACAAAGGCGGCGAATAGGTTAAGCTTCCTATTTCCTTATATCCGGCAGCCCATTTGCCAAAGGCGCGTTTTTCCGCGCCGGCAAGCTTCACCTTTTGCACGCCGTTGAATAACCCGAACACCAGACCGATCATTTTTGCAGAAAGTTTCATCTGTTTTTTCGAAATCCTTTGCTGCAAAAAACCCGACAAAATGGTGAAGGCAAGCATGGCGACAATGACAATCAGGCCGGGTATCACGAGCGTTGGCGCAAAACCCGCCATCTGGAAGATGTAAACAAATGAAAACAGCGCGGCAAGCCCGCTGGTCAGCACCGTGTCCGAAAGCATGGAGCTGAGCTGGTTGATGCTCATGGCGCGGCTGCTCAGCTCTCCCGCCGAATAATCCTTGAAAAAGGACGCAGGCAGGGAAAATATCCTTGCCATGGCCGCTCCCTGCACTGAAAGATTGACTTTGTCCCGCAACCGCATGAGAATAAGGCTTCGAGTCATTCCGAACAGGGATGCGCCGACAGCAGAACCGACCAAAAGCCCAGCCACGGGAAACACGTCGCTTTTCATGCCGCTTGGAATGACGCTGTCGAATATCTGCTTGCTCATGAAGGGGGTGAAAAGCCCCAGCAGGCTGACAAGAAGGCTTGAACCGAGGACAAGGGCAATGTCCGCCTTTGTGACGGACCGAAGAATGAACAGCCCCAAATCAACCAGACTCAGTTTCTTGGCGGGCAATGCGCGATAAAAACAAAAGGCGTCCGTGTTAAGCTTTTGCGCTGTCTTGTTGCTTACCTTCACCCATTTTCCCAGTTCATTGTCATAAAACTTGTATCCTGCAGGAAAGGCTGGCAGTATTGCCACTACGGCATCCTTTTTTGTGCTGCCAAGAAAAGCCCCGGTGGTGTCTTTCCACCACTTTCCCGTCAATTCCACACGGCGACGCATCACCCCCGATGGTCGCAGCATATATTCAAGGCGGGCGTTCATGTCCTCTATTTCCTCCGGCACATGATGTGCCTTCACGCCGAGAGAAGACATGACGTCGTTGATCGCATTCTTTACTGCCTCCTCATTCTCCTTTGAAAATGCCTGCTTTTCCCTGAAGCCCACGATGGACGCGAGGTCGGAAAAAGCGCCGTCCATTGTTTTCCGATCGTTTTCCATGCGCTTGAAAAGCTGTTCACTGAATGCCAATGGAGTCTCCCCTTTCCTAATTGCTGATGAGCGCGGCATATTTTCCGCCCATTCGAATCAACTCTTCGTGACGGCCGCGTTCAACAGCCTTCCCCTTGTCCAGAACGAGGATTTCATCGCAGTCCCGGATGGTGGAGAGCCTGTGCGCAACGATAATCAGGGTGATCTCCCTTGCCTTGACCGCTTCCATGATAAGCTGCTCGGTCTTGGCGTCCAGCGCGCTTGTCGCCTCGTCAAGTATCATGATGGAGGGCTCCTGCGCGAGGGCCCTTGCAATTTCAAACCTCTGCCGCTGGCCTCCCGAGAAGTTCCGGCCGCCCTCCCTGATCACGTGGGCGTATCCGCCTTCGCGCTGCATGATGTCATCGTGAATCTGCGCATCCTTGCAGGCCGCGACAACCGTTGCCTCATCAATGGACTTGTCCCACATGGTGATGTTGCCGGATATGGTATCCTCGAAAAGCACGATGTCCTGATCGACAACCGCCAGCGAGCTTGTGAGAACGCCACGGTTGATTTCATTTCTCAGCAGCCCCTCAAAGCGGATTTCACCCGTCCATGGACTGTATAAGCCTGAAATAAGCTTTGCGAGGGTTGATTTGCCGCTGCCTGAACCGCCTACGAAAGCCACGCTGCCACCTGGCTTCAGCTTGAGCGTGAAATCGTCAATCAAGGGCACCGACAACTTGTTGTATCCAAAAGTAATATGGCTGATCTCCATTTCTCCCGTAAGTTTCGTCCATTCTCCAGTTTGAACATCCGCTTCATCCTTGCTTGAAACGTCCGTTTTGTAATTCATTACGTCTTCCACCCGTTCCATCTGCGAGCGCATCTCTATGAAGGATTGCCCTACGCCCACAAGCTGGTTGACAGGGGATAGAAACGAGGACAGGAATCCTTGAAACGCCATAATCATCCCGATGGTGAACTCTCCGTCCAGGATCAGGTAAACTCCTATCATCAAGACACTGATATTGGCTATCTGCTGGAGAAGCGAAGGGATGATGCCATAAAACTGGTTTGCCTTGGTAAAGGTGATCTGCGCGTTGCCCTGCTTTGCGAAATATCCGGCCCACCGTTCAAAAAATCCGTTTTCCGCGCCCGACGCCTTGATGGTTTCAATCATCTCAAAGCCCGACATGGTGACGCCCGACAACTTGCCGCCGTCGCGCTGCATGACCCGGCTCATGTTGACGCGCTTTTTTGATACCATCTGCAAAATAACCATATTGACAAGGGCTGCCCCGATGCCGACAAGGGAGAGCGTCACACTGTAACTGAGCATCAGCCCAAGATAAAACACGAGCATGCACACATTCATGAATATGGGCGCAAGCTTGCCAATCAGCGTGGCGGCAATGCTTTCATTGCTGGACTGCCTGGAGGCAATGTCTCCTGCAAACCGCTGGGAGAAGAATTCAACAGGCAGGCGAAGCACATGCCACATGAAGGAGGCGTTGGCTTCGATGGCAAGCTTGCCCTGGATTTTCAGCCAGTACATGCCCTGGATGACGCCTACCACGAACTGAAAGACAAGGGTCAGCAGGATTGCGGTGATGAACGGCATCAACCACTCTGGATTTTTGCCTGAAAGGATGTTGTCCATGAAAAATCTGGAAAAAAGCGGTGTAATCATGCCTATTCCTGCCGTGAGCACGCCGGTGAGGATGACAAAGGCAAAGGCTGCGGCAGTTCCCCGGAGCCGTTTCCTGGCAAAACCCCATACGCTTTTCGGCTTGCCCTCGGCGACAAAGCTGTCTGTTTTTTCAAAGCGCATGACAATTCCCGTAAAGCTTTTGTCAAACTCGTCCAGTGCAACCTCAACCGTGCCCCTGGCCGGGTCGTTCAATACCGCCTTGTCTTTTTTGAAACCGTTGAGCACCACAAAATGGTTGAAGTTCCAATGTATGATGGCCGGAAAAGAAATATCCCGAAGCGCCGATGGCTCCATCCGGTGTCCTTCGGCTTTCAAGCCGTAGGCTCTTGCGGCTTTTACCAGATTTTTGGCGCTGCTGCCATCGCGGGATACGCCGCAGTCCGTGCGCACCTGCTCCAGAGGCAGCCATTTCCCATAATAAGCCAGAATCATGCACAGGGAAGCAGCTCCGCATTCCAGCGCTTCCATCTGCATGACAACCGGTACCTTTACAATCTTCGGCATGGCAGCCCTCCGGCAACAATCACTCTTGGCAGCGTCATGTCAGCCTTTCCAATCGTTTATGCTGTTTCCGCAAGTGCCGATTTTAAACGTGTCGCCGCCATAATAGTTGCATGACCCACATTGGCCTTTGACTGCAAGCCATAGGCGTGAAGTATTGGCGACCCAGCCCCCGCAGCCATATCCAACCGTCACCC
>CAZFWQ010000056.1:10337-14165 GCA_964522755.1 uncultured Oscillospiraceae bacterium
AGCCTGCCGTTGGGTTCATATATGCCGCCGCCTGCCACACTATCCAGTTCCTCATCCGATAACGCGTCTGATTTCATTTCCATTGTCTCGAAAAGTTCCGCCGCCTCATCCTTATCCAGTGAAATGCCGTTCTCAGCTGCCAGTTCCTGAAGTTCCCCTGCGTTCCCGCACAGCACACCATTCTGGAGGAACGCACCTTTTTTCTCGCCAAGCTTTTCCATCCATTTTGCGATCTCCAACTTGATATCCTCCTTTTCATTCTTGCGATCTGATGACCATTATGCGAATGCCTAATTGAACACCAATTCATAAGGTTTGTAATTCTTGACGACAATAAGCAGGTTGCAGTTTGTCCCTATTGAAAGCGGAATGCTTTCACCCTTTTTATTGGACCATTTTATCTTGTCCTGGGAACCGGGGTCGACGGTAAGGGTTACCCGCACTTCGACGCTGTTTCCCTGCGGCAGCAGCCCATCGGCATACTGCCGGCTTCCCACGGCAGACAGCACATCGGCCTCCGACACGGGATATGTGCCGATGCCGGTGATATGTCCCAGCATATAGCCGTATTCTTCACGAGGGGCAAAATCTGGAGATACCTGCACCTCCATGCCCTCTTTCAGTTTTTTGGCGGTCAGGGTCGGAATATAGCAAATGACCTGCTTGTCATTCGCATATTTTTCCTGCTTGACAATGCTGGCGATAGCCTCGGTTGAAGAAACTGTTTCATTTGCGGACCTTGCCGAAAGAACAATTCCCGAGACGGGTGAAACGATGATGGAACGGTTTTCATACTCGCCAATCAAAGCAGCAATCTGCTTTTCGTCTGGTTTGGCATTATTTTTCAATTCACTTATCTGTCCCAAAATATCTTCCTGGGGTATCATGGCCAGAATCTGGCCCGCTTCGACGAAATCGCCCACCTTGACGCGCATGTCTCCAATACGTCCGCCTACTGCCGGTATGATGGCGGCAACGCCATTTTGCGGAAAGATGATGCCGCCGGACCTTATGCTGTCCGGAATGCTTCCGTAGAAGCCCCAAAAGCCCACCGCCGCCAAAAGTGCCAGACATCCCAAAATAACGCTCCAGACCCCGGGATGCGTGATTTTTATGTATTCATTCAGCCGTTCTGGCGAGGAGATGCGTTCCAGGGACGATTTCCTGAAAAGATTGGATTCCATGTTCTTCCCCCTATGGCTTCAGGTAATACTATCCTTTATTACACACAGAATCATGTGTTCACACAAAAAGCGAAAATATTTGAAAAGGAGGCTGCACTTATGAATATAACATGGAGCACAGCGCATTCCCATTGATTTTGAAAATTATCTTTGCAATACGTCAATAAGGAAATTCAAGGGAATCAGTGGTCATCCGCTAACGCAAACAGAGCGGTGAATGGCTTCACCGCTCTGGTCTGACATCGAAAACACAGTCAATATGTCCGGTTGATGCGAACCATTACGACACAGGTCTGAGGCGTATCACTTCAACCTGTCAAGTTCCGCCCGGATCCGTTCCAAATCCAGCGGATAATTTCCGTATTCCCTCAAAAGCCCAATGGCTGCCCGGTAGCTGTCCGGCTCGACTTCACTGCTCACGGAGTGGTCGGACTGGAAGATCCATCCCCCACCCTGACCTGCCTGGAGCTTGTAAAGGATTTCCTTTTTGAGAACATCAGGATCGCCGCTTTCCATGGCCCTCACATCGATGTTTCCCGCAAAGGCAAGCTTCCCGGCATACTTTTTCTTCATCTCCACGACATCCAGGCCGGCCTTCACTTCAAGCGGATTATACCCGTCCAGTCCCAGTTCGATCAAATCGTCATAAATGGGGACTGCATTTCCGCACCCGTGGTAGATGACCATCAAGTTGTTCTCATGGCATATGTCGATGAGCCTCTTGACCTGCGGCTTGAAGATTTCACGCCATGTGGCCGGATTGAAGAGCATGCCGTTCCTGTAGGCCACATCTCCCCAGATATAGACTCCGGAAAGCCGTCCCTGCCCGGCCTTGATCTGCGCTTTCAGAAACTCCGCGAGGAAGTCGCCGATCCGGCCGACAAAGGCCTTGTACAGTTCCGGTTCTTCCATCATCCAGTACATGGCGTTTTCCGTGCCTATGATGCGCCACAGATATTCATATGCCTCGCAAACGGATCCGAAGATGGCAAAATCTTCCACATATCCATTCACCCGGGTGTCCCAAGACGGGATATTGCGGGACAGCGCGTCTCCCACGCAATTCAGCTGGTCATCCCCGCCATTGAAAAACCTTCTCTGGTCCGTGGGATCGTCAAACTGGAAATCCGCCATTTCTTCTGCCGAACGGACGGAAAAACTTTCAAAATGAGGCATTGGCGCTGTCCCTGAACGCCTGATGGTCGCACCGAATCCAGTCTTCAGGATGATGTCGTTCCCATTTTCCTCCAGAATTTCAAACTGGGTGATTTTGGGGTCCATGTTCGGCGTCATTACGATATAGTCCAGATCATAGGCCTTGTGCGGGTCAAAATCCGCACCGAACTGCTTTCTCGCCTTGACCATGTGCCCGGTCCAGAAAGAATCTCCGACCGGGATCCTGTCTGCTTCCCGATGAGCCAAAGCTGCCCGCATCCGTGCTATTTTCGCATCTGCCCTTCCCATGACAAGTTCCTCCACATTCTTCAAACTGTTTCCGGTGGATAACAGCATACCAAACTCAGGCGCGAAACCGCTGGATTTCCCTGCCTCCGGGATATCTGCGAAAAGTCCGGTTGGGCACAAGCAGGATCGACAAGCAGGATCGACAAGCAGGATCGACAAGCAGGATCGACAAGCAGGATCGGTTTGCGTGACAATTCCATTATCGGTACGCTGCAACCATCAGCTCAGTCAGCTGACGTCCTTCTGCCAGGCCGAAATGAATTTCCCCGTTCCCACGGATGGCATCCAGCCATTGGCAAATCGGCGCGGGCAGCGCTTTCGGAAGCTGATCGGCAGGAATGACGGCATGCCCGTTTGTTTCATGTCCGGGAACCTTGCTGGAGAGGCGGACAGTACCTTCTGTTCCACCGACGATGACATTTCCCAGCGTGCCGTAGAGTTCAAGGGTGCCGGGGCAGTCCGGAGATACAAGGCTGGTTTCCGAGATGGCAATCGCTCCGCTTTCGAACTTGATGACGGATACGGCATTGTCTTCCACCTGATGCCCGGTCATGGAATGGAAGGTGGACTGGACGGAAACCGGTGCGCCCATCAGCCAGCGTGACAAGTACATCGGGTGCGCGCCGAGATCCATCATGGCGCCGCCGCCGCATGCGACCGGGTCGTAGAAGTGCTCCGGCAGCCATCCGGCCGATGCGCCGTCATGGGCATTCCGCACGCGCAGCAAGGTCGGTTCTCCTAAAAGTCCCTCGTCCAGTACTTTTTTCACGTACAGGTTGGCCGGCTGGATGCGATGTGGGAAGGAAATGCAGAATTTCACGCCTGTTTTCCCAACTGCGGCAGCAATGTCGTCACATTCGCCGAGTGTCAGTGCCATGACCTTTTCCGTGAAGATGTGCTTGCCGGCCAGCGCGGCTTTTACCATGACGGCGCCATGAATGTTGGTTGGCGCGTCCACAATGACGGCATCCACATCGCTGCGTGCCAGCAAAGCGTCCAGGTCGGCTTCGAATGCGGCGTCCAGTTCCTTGGCCCAAGCAGCGCCACGTTCCGGGATTTCGTCCCATACTGCGGTGATGGCAGTATCCGGGTGTCCTTTTACCTGACGGGCATAATCATTGGCATGCACATGCCAGCGGCTGAGCATCGCGATACGAATCATTTTGTTTCCCTCCGTGGC
>CAZFWQ010000057.1:0-6722 GCA_964522755.1 uncultured Oscillospiraceae bacterium
GACTGATGTTCCGGACGTATGGGCTATGGACGTATCCTGGAACCAACCATATCGGGGAATACGTCGCCTGGAGCGATGAAATGCTGGCCAGCACCAAAATCCAGTATTTCTTTGATCCTGTGGAACATGACCCCTGGAGTGACGGCAAGACCCCTGAGTTTATATACTCCTTTTCTTCCAATCCCACCTCCCGCCCTTTGTTTCCAGACAAGCTGCCCTTGTCGGG
Source organism: uncultured Oscillospiraceae bacterium (assembly GCA_964522755.1). Classification (GTDB taxonomy): domain Bacteria; phylum Bacillota; class Clostridia; order DSM-8532; family DSM-8532; genus JAEWSN01. Next base: position 227 of record CAZFWQ010000057.1, read on the forward strand.
GGATCCCGGATTCAACCGGTCCTTTACCCTCAGGGAAGGCGGGCTGGAGATATCGCACGAGTACGGCATACCGATTGCGGAAGCCATTGCGTTTGACCGTCCGTGCCGGATAGGTTCGGTGAACATGGGAAACAAGGGCTATATACCCGGTGTGCCTGAAGGCATGGCTGTCGAGCTGCCTGCAATGGTAGACGGGAAAGGCATACATCCGCTGTGCATGCCGTCCCTGCCCACCGCCGTGACAGCCATGATAGCCCAGCAGGGTGCAATTCATGAACTGCTGATCCAGGCTTATGCCGAAAAATCACGCAACAAGCTTTTGCAGGCCATGCTGTTGGATCCGACCATTTCAAACTACAATAACGCTGTCGCGCTGATCAACGAAATGTGCGACAGGCAGAAGGGGATCCTGGCGGAACTGCACTGGTAAGGTAAAACTTGGCGGAACGGCACTGGTAAGGTACAAGGCGGTAAAACTGCACTGGTAAGGTAGAAGGCGGCGAAACTGCATTGGCAAGGCGCAGGCTGCAGGGATGATTACCCAAGGAAAACAGGAGGGGCATATGGGAAGAGTCAGCGCTTTGGTCGAGGTATTGTCTGCGGAAGAGATTTTCAGGATTCACGAGGCATCGCTGCGTATTCTGGAAAAGACCGGGTTCAAGGTGCCGCATGAAGAATGCCTGAACCGCTGCGAACGGCGCGGCGCCATTGTGGACCGGAAAACACAGGTCGTTCGTGTTCCGGGAAGCACGATGGAAAGTATGCTGGCCCAGATGAAAAGCGAACGGCAGCCCACCGGTTCCGACAAACTGTCCGCAGATTCGGACAGGCGGCGTGACAAGCTGACAGGGACTGTTTCAACACAGGTATTCATTGTGGACCATCAGACCGGGGTCCGCAGATACGGACAAAAGGATGACGTATTGAAGGGGATTGCCCTGGTGCAGGGACTGGATAATATTCCCGACTGCAACGCATTGACCATCCCGTCAGATGTGCATCCCCGCATGACGGACGTCATTTCGCACCAGTTGATATACAAATACTCGAAAAAGCCAGGAGGCACCTATATCCTGACCCCAAACTCAGCCAAATGGATTATTGAAATGGCACGCCTTACCGGCAACGGCACGGGTTATGGACTGGAAACGGTAAGTCCGCTGCAGTTCCGCAAGGAAAGCCTGGATATGGCCATGGTGTTCGCGGACACTGAGTTCGGATATTGGATAGGACCGATGGCGATATCCGGCGCCACTGCGCCCGTCACGCTGGCGGGAGCCCTCACCATGGAGAATTCCGAAGTGCTTGCCAGCCTCTTCCTGTCCAAGGCACTGAATGGAAATGGAAATGACTACAGCGCGCCATGCCACACCATGGATCTCCGCACCATGCTGTGCTCTTTCGGAGCCCCGGCCCAAGCCCTCCTTGGAATCGGCGCAGGACAGATGGGGAAGTTTTACGGCTTGAGACCACTCAGCAATTCAGGACTTACGGACGCACTGTATCCCGACTTCCAGGGCGGCATCGAGAAATCGATGAATGCCATTTTCAGTTTGCTGGGCGGCACCACCGGCATCGGATGCCAGGGCATCGTTGGGGCAGACATGGGCATCAGCATGGAACAGCTGGTTCTCGACAATGAATGGATCGACTCATACAACTATGTCATGGAGGGATTCACGGCGGATGTGGAAACCATCGCGGAAGACCTGATTCATGAACTCGGCATTGGAGGCAACTTCCTTGCGGAGGAACACACGGTGGCCCATATGCGTGAAAGCCAATGGGAGACGCGGCTTTTCAACCGGAACGCGTGGGACGCGAAGGCCGCCGGGGGCGGGAAAACGCTGCTGTCCCGGGCTCATGCCCGTGTTGAGGCGCTGACGGCGGGATACAGGAGAATGGAGCCTGTCCTGGATGCGTCCACCTGCGAAAGGCTGGACTATCTTGTGAAATGCGCTTCGGAGGAACTGCTGCATGACTGATTCTGCATGATTGATTCCGCATGATTGACCACATGATCGATTTTGCATGAATGGATTATTAGGGGGAACTGCTGCATGATTGATGTGACATGTGCCGCATTTGAGAAAATCAGCCGGAGATGCGCTGAAATAATGGCCGCGCAAATTGCTGAAAAACCGGACAGCAGCCTGTGTCTTGCGACCGGCGGCTCTCCTCTGGAGGCATATCGCAGATTTGCGCAGATTGTTCTGGATACGGTGCTTGATGTTTCCCGTGCTATTTTTGTGAAACTGGATGAATGGCATGGAATTCCCATGGATAATCCGGCCACTTGCGAGTCGTTTTTGCAGAGAGAACTGTTCCGTCCCTTGAGTGTCCATTCCGGAAGCATTCTTTCCTTTGACAGCATGGCGGAAAAACCTGAAGCCGAGTGCAGACGAATCGCCGATGCGCTGGATGCCATGGGACCTCTCGACCTCACCATCCTGGGCATAGGCAGGAATGGGCACCTGGGCTTGAACGAACCGTCCGGATTCCTGATGTCCCGTCCGCATGTCGCTGTTTTGGCCGAGAAGACCCTTGGCCACGCCATGTTGAAGGAAGCCGGGGCGACTGTTTCCCGCGGCATGACCCTCGGCATGGCGGACCTCCTGAAATCCCGCCACATCGTGATGATGGTGGCAGGCGAAGGCAAGGAGGAGGCATCCGCCGGAATGATTTCCGGAAGGGTCACAACGACCAACCCGTCATCCTTCCTGCAATTGGCATCCAAAGTCACCGTTCTGTCAGCCATGGGGAACATGGATGTCTGACGGGGTGCAATGATTACCCGGATTACCCTTTGGCTTTTGTCGTGAACAGAGGGGGCCTGCTTGATTGGCGGTCCTGAAATCAGCTTGCTTCACAGCGGCAAAGCAGCTGTGACATCACACGTTGCCCATTGCGAAACAGGAGGAAAAAGCCATGCAGCATGAAGTCATTGGCCGCCCCGTGCGGATTGTCAGCCTTGGATTCAACAACCGGAGCGTGGAAGAGATCGCCTTCGTCATGGATCGTGAAGGGGAAAAAGGCGCAGACCTGATGATCCTTCCGGAAACCTGGACAGGAACGGATATGGAGAAAATGGACGGCCCGGCGGTGAAGATGTGCGCGGCGATTGCAAAAAAACATCATTCCCATGTGGTTTGCCCGATCTACAGGGAAGATGCGCATGGAAAACGCTGGAACACGGCTGCTCTTCTGGACAGGGAAGGGGAATTGGTTTTCTCGTACGACAAAAACTATCCGTACTGGTCTGAATTCGATCTGAGACCCCCTTGCGAACCCGGCCATGAGGCGGGCGTTTATGAAACGGACTTCGGAAAGATTGGCATCCTGATTTGCTTTGATGTGAATTTTCCTGATGTTTGGGATAAGCTTGCCGCCGGGGGAGCGGAACTTGTCGTCTGGCCAAGCGCCTACTCCGCGGGAACATCCCTGATGGCCCATGCCATCAATCATCACTTTTATGTCGTCTCTTCCACGCTGGTGGGGGATTGTTCCGTATTTGACATCACGGGGCGGGAGATTCTCCATGAAAAAGACGAGTACATCAATATCAGCCGCATCACCCTGGACCTTGACCGCTGCGTCTTTCATGAAAATTTCAATGAGGAGAAGCGGGATAATATGCTTGTGGAGCATACCTGCGACGTGGCGCTGGAGGTTCACATGGAACGGGAGCAATGGTTCGTGATGAGGGCGCTGACGCCCGGAACCAGTGTCCGAAAGCTCGCGGCAGGGTATCGGATGGAGGAGCTGCGCGCCTATCTTCGGCGCAGTGCCATGGAGATAGGCCGGATGAAGAGGGCTGGGGGGCAGGATTGAAAAATGATGGGGAACACGATGGAAAACAAGTCCAAAGAGTGCGATGATGTGATAACATGCAACCGAGAACCGATTTTGGCATGCGGAGGCGGCATCGCCATACTCGCATCTTTGTGTGCGTTGCGCTTGAGAGACGGGGACATTCCAAAGAGTAGTCATGCGTGATTTCAGGAAGCTGATTGTCCAGAAAATATTCGATGAACTGCTCGCAATCATTGAGGGTATTCTGGCGAAATAACGATACCGCTGGCAAACGCGCAACAAAGACTATTGTCATGAGCGCGCGGGGAAAGTATGATGTGATGGGACTTCGATGAAGCGATACGCACCTGTGGCATGGAAGTGATCCGCAACCGCGGCGACTGGCAATTTGCAGCTGAGTCGAACCGGATCCGGCCTGAGATTCATGGCGAACGAGCCCTGAGGTCGATAGTGCGTTCCGGTTCCTGCACGATGGAAGGAATCTGTATATGAACATGGAAACCCTCAGTTCAATCATAGGCGTCAGCTCTCACTACAACCTGCCGGGGGCGCCGGAAGGATATGATCTCTGCAGCAAGGGACACATCAATGACACATACCGGGTTTATTTTTCTCCGGCGGACGGAACGCGGGATGATTATATCTTCCAGAAGATCAACAAGTATGTTTTCAAGGACCCGCGGAAAGTCATGGGAAACATCAGGGAAGTTTCGCTTCATGTCAAATCCCGCCGTGTCAAGGGCGACTGCGACATCATCACCTTTCTCGACAACCGGGAAGGAATGAATTTCACCATTCACGAGGATTCTTATTGGCGTGTCTGCCATTATGTGCGGAATTCCGTTTCGTATGACACGGCCGAAGACCCGAAGGTGCTTCGCAGCGCTGGCCAGGCCTTCGGGCGCTTCCAGCACCTGCTGTCGGATCTGCCTATGGAACGGCTTCATGACACGATTCCGGACTTTCACAACACGCGGAAGCGGTTGAAGGATTTCTTCGACATGGTAGCGCTGGATCCGCATGGGAAGGCCGGCGGCGTGCAGGAGGACATCCTCTTTTTCAAACGCCATGCGGATATCGCAACCCGGTTGGTCGACCTGCTGGAAAAGGGGGAACTGCCGCTTCGCGTGACCCACAACGACACGAAATACAATAACATCCTCATGGATCAGAATACCTGCGAACCGCTTTGCGTCATCGATCTCGACACTGTCATGCCTGGGTTGAGCGCGTATGATTTCGGCGACGCCATCCGTTTCGCTGCCAACTTGGCCGTGGAAGACGAGGCGGATCTGTCGAAGGTCGGGTTGAACATGGTGAACTATGAGGAGTTTACGCGCGGTTTCATCGGGGCATCCAAAGACATTCTCTCCGATCAGGAAATCGAAAACATGGCGCTGGGGGCCATCGTCATCACGATAGAACTCGCTTCGCGCTTCCTGTCGGACCATATCAACGGAGACAAGTATTTCCGCATCCACCGGCCCAATCACAATCTGGAACGTGCCCGGTGCCAGATGCGTCTGGCAGAGGACATGATGTCGAAGTATGACGAGATGTGCCGCATCATATCGGATGCGGCTTCAGGTGCCGGAGTTCCGCAGAATGACACGGTCTGAGCATGTTCATTTCGGCGGATAGCTGGCCTTGAGGTATTTCATGGACGTGATGGCGCTTTCCTTGTTTCCGAAACGGCTTCTGTCCAGCTCGGCGGTCAGGAAGCCGTCATAACCCACGCTGTCAAGAATCCTGAAGATGGAAGGGAAATCAACGATTCCTTCCCCGAGTTCCCGGAAATTGGAATACACTTCCACACCGGCCTGCATGCCCGCAGCTTCCACGCCATCCTTCGTGATGTCTTTGAGATGGGTGAATTTCACGCGGTCAGCATACTTCGCGATGACTTTCACGGGGTCACACCCGCCCGCCGTCATATGGGCGGTATCCGGGCCGAAGGCCACCAGTGCCGGGTCGGTATTGTTCATGATGAAGTCTATTTCGCTTTCATACATGACTGTGGTGTTGTAGTGGGGATGCAGGCATGGCAGGATGCCGTACTCTTTGGCCATCGCCGCAATGGCGTTGATGGCCTTGAGGTCGTAATCGAGTTCATCCTGGGTTGCGGGACGACCCGTCACACCCGTGGCCTGGACGTTCATGCGGTTGATGCCGCAGGCAGCCATGAAAGGCAGTTTGTCCTTCACGTCGACCACATCGTTGGCCCACTGCCCGTTGAGATGGAAGTAGAAACCATTGGGTTTTGCGCCATACTCCCTGCATAAGGCCATGAATCCGGCGGCATCCCCGTTGAAGACGTTTATGGCGGCCTTCACGCTTTCGAAATACTCGTACCCTGCTTCCGCGATATCCCTGAGGGACTGGATGAACTGGTCCTTGTTGTCCGTTCCCCATTGCCAGACCGTATAGGCAAATTTCGGATTACCCATGACAGCAACCTCCCCAAGTTTTTACAGCTTCACAGCAACTATAATCAACGCGGTTTTATAAGTCAATACAAAGTATTGCCTATGTCCTGTACAAAAGGTTCATTATTGTATACCATGTTTTCAGGCGGATGCGGATGGCGGACCTGTTCATGCAATACCCGCGCATGAACCGCCATCCATGCGGAAACGCAGCGCATGGACGAAACGGTTCTATCGGTTGGATATCCTGATGCAGC
>CAZFWQ010000057.1:6732-14086 GCA_964522755.1 uncultured Oscillospiraceae bacterium
CTCGCCTGACCGTGTGCCAAGTGCCATTAACGGAAGGATTTCGGCGATATGCTCCTGAACCGGAGGCAAAGTTGATTTTAGCTGATATCCTGTACAAAGGGGTCATTTTTGTATACCATGTTTTCAGGCGGGCGCGGATGGCTGACCCATACGTGCAATGCCCGGTCTTGAAACGCCACTCATGCGGAAACGCAGGCTCGCCGGCAGTCCTTTCAACCGGGTGGATATCCTGGCGCAATGATTATGAATACGGGAGAGAACGCTTATGAACACTCAGCATGACCGCGAAGTTCTTAGAAATCTGGCATCACGTTACATGGAAGTGGCCCAATTGCCTGTGCATCGTGAAAAAATGGAATTGTGGAAAGCACTCAATCGTGGAAAGATGCAGCGCCCGATGGTGCTCATCGACCAGCTTCCCTGGCATGAACTCAATGGAGACGGCGAGTTGACGCTGCGGGCAACAGACCCGTATTGCCGGATGATAGAGCATGAATTGCGGCAGCTCCTTTACAAGTGGGACCATTTTCCGGTGGACATGGTGGTTGAACCCTTCATCACCATCCCGAAATCCATCCGGAATACCGGGTATGGTATCTCCGTCGAGGAAGACACCCAGATAACCGACGCGGTCAGCAATGTGGTTTCTCACCGTTTCCACAACCAGCTTCAACAGGAAGAAGACGTAGAAAAGATCAAAGACATGGTCATCACCCACGATGTGGAGGAAAGCAAGCGCTGGATGGGACAAGCGGAAGATTTGTTCAGCGGAGTCGCACCGGTCCGACAGAGTTCCGGCTTGCAGTTTCATCTTGGAGTCTGGGATTATCTGTCCATGCTGATGGGGGTGCAGAACATCTACTTTGATCTGGTGGATCGGCCGGAATTCCTTCATGCATGCATGAAACGCATCACGGACTCCCTGATGTCCGGCATCCGTCAGGCGGAAGAACTGGGCATCCACAACGATACAACCAATCTCTGCCACTGCTCCCATACGTATACGGACGAACTGCTTCCGGATTTCGGTCAGGGAAAGGGTCCCTCCGCCAAAAACGCCTGGGCATTCGGCCTGGCTCAGCTCTTCTCGTCCGTTTCACCTGCCGTGACGGAGGAATTCGAACTGCCGTACGTAATCCGCACGGCGGAACAATTCGGAATGATTTACTATGGCTGCTGCGACCGGTTGGATGATCGCCTTGACCTCGTGAAAAGGATTCCGAATGTGAAAAAGGTCTCCTGCAGCCCTTGGAGCAACAGGGATGTGTTCGCGGAGAAAATCGGCCCGAGCCTTATCATGTCCAACAAGCCGTCTCCAGCACTGCTTGTGGATTCCGTGCTGGATTGCGATGAAATTGAACGCTACCTGACGCATACGTTCCAGGCAGCACGCCGCAACAATGTGAATCTGGAATATATCCTCAAGGATGTTTCCACCGTCCATTACCAGCCGAAGCGCCTCACGGAGTGGGCGGAAACGGCCATGAAGGTTGTGTGCCGCTGAGGAACGGTCCTCTTTGCTTCCATGAGGTGTATATTCGACGCATAAACGCTAGAATTGGACTTGTGGAGGTGACGCCATGTTGTATCTTGCCGGATTTTTGTGTCTTGCCTTTTGCTCCTTCTGGACAGCGCAGATTCTGTTTGTCCATTTCCATCAGAAGAAAACCGGCGTTTTCATCAAGAGTACCGTTCTCGACGCGAAAAGCCATGTCAGCATCATCCATCCCATCAAGGATGTGGATTTCGAGCTGGAGAAGAATCTGGCCTCATGGATGAATCAGGACTTCACCGGTAAGGTTCAGCACATATTCAGTTTTCAGAATCCGGAAGATCCGGCCATTCAAGCGGTCCGCACCTTCATGCGGGAATATCCCGGCATGGACTGGACAATCACGGTCAATCCCCTGATACCGGGTTTCAGTGGGAAAGGTTCCAATATGGCGCATGCCATCAAGCTGTCGAAATATGGGATATTATTGTTCACGGACAGTGACGTGCGGGTTCAGTCGGACTATGTCACCCGGATGACCCGTCCGCTTGCGGATCCCATGGTTGGAGTGACCACCTCAAGCCAGCTGGTGTCGGGCGGCCGAAAATTCTGGACCGGATTCTTTTCATTCACCCAGAACTCGGAGGCTAATTTTTACTGGTCCTTTCTCGCTACCCTCGGCATGCGCCTCGGCATAACGGGTGCCGCCTTTGCCCTGACCAAAAAGGTTCTTGAAGGCATCGGGGGGCTGGAACCCTATGCCGTCACCCTCCATGAAGACATGCACATGGGCAACGCCATTATTGACAAGGGCTACAAGGTGGTGGTCGGACCTTATGTGGCCTGTCATCTCGATGAAGTGCCATTGGACAGGTGCCTGAACTATGCCAAGAGGATAGCAGGCGCCCTGCGAAACAATGTGTTGTCGGATCTGCCGATCTATCTGCTGATGCTGATTGGCTACTGGGTCGTCCTGATCATCGGATTGATTGCAGGGAACCCTGTTGTGACGGTCCTTGGCCTGTTCATGATCTTTCTTCGCATGCTGCAGGGCATATTCATGAAACTGGTTACGGGGAACAGGTTTCACGCTTACGACATCATCATGGGGCCTTTCTTTGACTTGTTCGGACTTTTCTACATCCTCTACAGCTTCAATAATCACAAGGTTGTCTGGCGGGACGTTCAGTATGACTTGGGTACCCGTGGGCATATCGACAAGGCCGGATGAATGAAAACGGAGTGAACGGGACGCAGGGGGGAAAACAATGACCAATGAACAAAATCATTCGGCGGAACAGCATCGGGCGGATGGACATGATCATTCATCCGGGCAGAATCATTCATCCGGGCAGACTCAAGCGGTCGGGCAATATCCTGCCGCTGAGCAGAACCATGTGCTGGAACTGGCCTTCACGGCCAGGTTTCATCAGGAAGACCCGTTCAACAGCGTGGACCTGTCCGTCGACTTCACGGCGCCGGATGGCCAAGTTCGAAGGGTTCCGGCTTTCTGGGCCGGCGGTGACGTCTGGAAAGTACGCTATTCCAGTGATGTTGTCGGTATGCATGGATACCGCACCTATTCCGGCATCCCGATCGATGATGGACTTATGCAATCGGGCAATCTCACCGTCATCCCGTACGAAGGGGACAATCCGCTTTATCTTCACGGGGCGATCGGCCGCAGGAATGAGGACCTTTACCTGACCCATCGGGATGGAAAGCCTTTCTTCTGGTTGGCCGACACCTGGTGGATGGGGCTTGCATCCCGATTGGACTGGCCGGAAGATTTTCACACGCTGCTGGCCGATCGAGTAGGCAAGGGGTTCACGGTTGTTCAAATCGTTGCCGGTCTTTATCCCGACATGCTGCCTTTTGATGAACGCGGCAGGAATGAAGCCGGTTTTCCATGGGATACTTCTTTTCACACCATCAATCCGGCTTATTTCGACATGGCCGACCGCCGTATCGCCGCACTTGCCGAACACGGCATCACCCCCTGCATCGTCGGAAGCTGGGGATTCTTTATGAAATATGCCGGCAAGCCTGTTCTGATGCGGCACTGGCGCAACCTGATCGCCCGGTGGTCCGCCTATCCGGTGGCATGGTGCGCGGCCGGCGAAGCCAACATGGCTTTTTATGACGAAGTGATCTCCGAGGAAGAACACCTGAAACAGTCGCGACGGGATTGGAATGATGTCGTTGCCCATATTCGGAAAACCGACCCTTTTGGCCGGCTTGTCACCATTCATCCGACTCAAAACGGCCATGAGCAGATCGAAGATGAATCATTGCTGGACCTGGACATGCTTCAGACCGGCCATGGCGGACCCGTCGCGCTCGTGCCCTCCATGCAGCGGATCATGACGGCCGTCGCCCGCCGCAAACTGCCTGTGATCAATTCAGAAGCCTGCTATGAGGGCATTTGCGGCTCCAGTTACGCTGATGTCCAGCGCTACCTTTTCCTGTCCAATATTTTTCTTGGTGCCTGCGGTCATACCTATGGAGCCAACGGCATCTGGCAGCTGAATGCCATCGACCGGCCTTACGGGGTATCACCGCATGGCGCGCACTGGGGCAGCCTGCCCTGGCAGGAGGCTTGCCATCTGCCGGGTTCCCTGCACATCGGGCAATGCAAGCAATATCTGATGCGTTTCGACTGGTGGCGCTTTGAACAGCACCCTGAATGGGTTGAGAATCCTTGCTCCGGCAATGCGCTGGACGGCCATTTCGCCGTTGGTATCCCGGGGGAAGTCCGGCTGATCTTCAAGCCGAATTTCGGCGGCGATTTCTGGGGAGCCATTGAAATCCGGGGAATCGAGCCCGGTTCCTGCTATCGCGCGGAGCGCATGAATCCGATCACCGGCGAGGTGACCGATTTGGGTTCCGTGACTCCGGATGAGACCGGAACCTGGCGGACGCCAAGGATCGATGCTTTCCAGGACTGGATTTTTGCGCTGATTGCGGTTTGAATGCGATGACAGATTGAATGTGATGAGGTGCCGAAAGTATGATGTCTACGTTGTGGAATGTATTTCTTGCCTTTTTCAGGTCAAGCATTTTGAGTTATGGCGGAGGACCAGCCAGCATACCGCTCATGAAAAAGGAAGTGGTCGGCAATTTCGGCTGGTTCACCAATGAGCAGTTCGCAGATGCGCTGGCAGCCGGAAACACCCTACCCGGGCCTATTGCGCCGAAAATGGCCGCATATGTCGGTTTCAATGTGGCAGGCGTCATGGGCGCCGTTGTCGCTGTTGTCGCGGCAGTCGTTCCCACGGCAATCGCCATCGTGATACTGGCAAAGCTGCTGCTCGTCTATAAGGACAATCCGAGGGTGAAATCCATGCTGGTGGTGGCAAAACCGATCGTCGTCGTCCTGCTTTTGCAGGCGGCCATCGATTTGATGACGAAGAACAATTTTCCCAATATCGCCGCATACGTCGTTTCCATCGTGGCCTTTGCCGCGGTCATTTTCCTGAAGGTGAATCCAGCCATCGTCATGCTTTCCGGACTGGTTATCGGATTTTCTTTCTACAAGCTGTTTTAGCGTTGGCAGGGAGGAACATTTTCGTAGTTGATTACATATTGACGGAAATGACTGCTGCTCCTTTTGAATGTTCGTTTATATAATTCATATTTCCGGGAGGCATCATGAAGGTATTCATCATGACCGATATGGAAGGCGTGTGCGGCGTACTGGATCATGACAACTGGGTGCTGCCTTCCGGACGGTATTATGACGATGGCAAAAAGCTGCTGACGCTTGAGGTCAACGCTGCGGTGGAAGGGTTTTGCGAAGCCGGCGCCACAGAGGTGTTTGTCGCAGATGGACACGGGGCGGGCGGCATAAATCAATTGATTCTGGACAGCCGGACGCATCTTTTCAAAAACTTTTTACCTGAAGCCTTTCCATTCATGCTGGATTCGAGTTTTGATGTCATTGCCTGGGTTGGCCAGCATGCAAAGGCAGGCACCGCTTATGCCCATATCGCGCATACAAGCTGGTTCAATGTGCTGGACGTCAGGATCAACCAGGTTTCAGTGGGAGAATTCGGTTTGATGGCCTTGTGCGCAGCCTCGCTGGGGGTAACCCCGATATTCGGTTCAGGGGATGAGGCTTTTGCGAAGGAGGCCATCGCTTTGGTGGAGGGGATTGAAACCACCTGCGTAAAGAAAGGATTGAATCCCGAAAAAGGGGATGATGCGGACTGCAATACTTATCGAAACAGGAATATCGCGGCTGTCCACATGCATCCTGTGAAGGCGAGGGAACTCATCAGGGATGGGGCATTCAGGGCGCTTCGCAGATACATGCAGGCCCGGGAATCATTCATTCTGCCGCAAATGAAACCGCCCTTGCGAAAAAGCATCAGCTATCGGAAAGACAATGATGTCGGCGGATTTGAGGAATATGCGGAGCATCCTTCCGACATAGTCAAGCTTATCAATATGAAAGGCATCGTTAGGCGATGACAATATCCAGGCCTTCCGATATGAAAGGCAATGAACAGCGATGACAGAATCCAGGATTCATTGGATGAAAGGCATCGTGGTATGATGAAGCGACATGGAGGTGTGCCGATGTTCAGTTTTGAAGAAAGCGTCCCGCTCCCGGACAGGGAAAATGACGTCCTCGCAGTCGGAGAGTTGTTGGTGGACATGCTCGCGGCAGATTATGGGGATGAGAACGCGTCCAATGCCTATCAACGTTATTTTGGCGGTTCGCCGGCCAATATCGCCATGAACGTCCGCCGCCTGGGCATCCGGTCCGAGCTGGCCGCTGCTGTCGGCCAAGACGGCTTGGGTTCATTCCTGCTGGAACACCTGCGAAAATCCGGCATGAATGCCGGCCTTGTGCAGGAGGTCGATCACGCCACCAGCATGGTCGTCGTGACCCGGAGCAAGGGAACGCCGGTGCCGATATTCTACAGGGAAGCCGATCATTTCCTAACCTTTGCGGCTGCACTTGAAAAAGTACTGAAACAGTCGAAAATACTCCATTTTTCCTGTTGGCCCATATCACGCCAACCGGCTCGCGCCGCCATCGAAACGGCAATGGAGAAAGCCCGGGAATACGGCCTCCTCATTGGGTTTGATCCGAACTACCATCCCATGATCTGGGAAAAAGGGGAAGATGGCGTTTCATACGTAAAATCCATCCTCCGCAAAGTGGATATCGTGAAGCCGTCGGAAGACGATGCGCAAAGGCTTTTCGGGAAAGATACCCATGAGAACCAGATGGCGAAGTTCCTTGAGCTTGGGGCCAGGTTCGTCGTCATGACCCTTGGAAAGGAAGGAGCCATTGTTTCCAACGGATCGGAGACACTCCGGTTTGATACCCTCGCAACGGAAATCGTGGACGCCACCGGGGCGGGAGATGCTTTCTGGTCCGGATTCTACAGTGCCCTCGTGAAGGGGCGCAAGCTGAAGGACGCCTTGCAGCTGGGATTCGCCGTCAGCGCCTACAAGCTGCAATATGCGGGGGCCGTTGTCGATCTGCCATCGCTGGATGACATTCAGGGAATGTACGGGTTATAAGCCTGCCAGTCCTGCATTCGATTTGGTACGGGCATTCCGGTGCGTTGGAAGCGGAACAGGCCGGCCGGTGCGTTGGATGCGGAACAAACAGGTCGGGGCATCGGATACGGAACAAACCGGCCGGTGCGTTCATCCGGTTTGCTTGAAATAGTGGAAAAGGCGGTAAATCATGAAAATCAAGAACAAGGTTCAGTTGATCACTTATCCGGATTCCCTCGGCGGGAACCTGAAATCGTTGAACAATGTGCTCGACACCCGGCTCCAGGGTGTTTTCGAGGGTGGCGTCCATATCCTTCCCCCATTCCCGTCTTCTGGGGACAGGGG
>CAZFWQ010000058.1:0-1715 GCA_964522755.1 uncultured Oscillospiraceae bacterium
TCACAATGATTCGATCGCCTCGGTTATTTTTGCAACAAGATAATCCATGGCCTTTTCGGATGCAATCAAAGGGAGCTTCATCAATGCGGCGGGAGGGCAATTGGCCTTGTATGTCTGAGCGCTCACATCGATGCAATACCCGTTCATGATTTTGGCGAATTTTGCCGCCATGTCGACCGTCATGAAATGGATGGCAGCAAGATGGCCCCGGCCCTCTATCTTGTCGACCTGTACCGGATATCGTGCCACCAGTGTATTCAAGCGGGTTTCGAAGTAATTGCCCAGTCGTTCGATCTCATCTGCGTTTTCCTGTGCGAACTCCATTGTGATCAGGTAGGACAGGCTTGCCAGCTCCTCCTGCCCGTTGGTGACCAGCGCCCCGAAGAGATTCAGCCCATCCATCTCATGCGTTGTGATGACTTTCGAGGCAGGATATTCCCCACCGGGAAAGCCCTTTCCAAGAATGACGAAATCCGGCTCCAGGTTGTACAGCTTATACAGGAACAAACCTTTATACCACATGCACGACTGGATCTCATCCACCATGGCCGGCGTGTCGTATTCCCTGCAAAGCCGGTATGCAGCCTGAAGGTAATCCTCCGTGAGCCTGATGCCGCCATAATTCATCAGGATGATTTCATGCATGAACCCTGCAGTCTTGTATTCTCCCAGATTGTACAGCTTTATTTTCATCTCGAAATCGGCAATGTCGTTCTTGCGCACGCTGACGACTTTGTACAAACCGCTTTTCTCGATGGCCTGGTAAAGCTCCGGCCACATGCCGCGGAAGGTTTGCGCGACAATTGTCGTTCCATGATAGTTCGCTTCAAACCCGTCGTCATTGTCCGCCATGACCAGGAACACCGGCGTCTTTCCGGCATGAACAGGCATCCTGCAGGTATTGTCGAGTCTGTAGAACCTGTTGAGCATCATTTTCATGCCGGCTTCCACCGCAAGGCTGCCTGTTTCAAGGTTGATGATCCGGTTCAGCACCCTCGGTTCCCTGGACTGCAGGATGGCGTACAGCGCAGCCTCGTCCCCTTTTGCAGCGCCGTTGGCGTTTCTGATGATTTCCCGCTCCATCAGACGGGTGATGTACCCGCGGGTATTGTTGTGCGTCGCGTTGGTGATGCCAAGCGAACGCGCGGTGTTGATCAGCCTGTACCCGCCGAAGTTATGTCCCAGCGAGGTATGGTAATGCTCGCTTTTGCCGGCAATGTACAGTTTCCCGTCCTCTCCCAGGCGAAATATCCCCGACCCGCCCAATGGCGCGGCTTTCAGGTTTGCCGCCTGTCCGAAGGAAAGCGTGGGCGCACCGGTGTTGGCGTTCAGGAACGGACTTGTGAACTGTGTTCCGGTCCGCTCCAGAAGCGCATCCTGGCGATCCTGGGTTTCGGTGGCGTAAAAAGGGACGGTTTCATTGGCCAACCGGTCCGCGACGTCGGCCTCCATGCCGTAAAGTGCTCCGGCACATTCCTTTACCGCAGACATGTAGTGTTCCCCCAGCAAATCCGTCAAGGATCTTGAAATATTCCGCATCTTGTCAATCCTCCCAAATCATATCGGATCATTCATCCCGTGCCTGTCAATCCGCCTGTGCATCAAACATTTTTCGAATCAAACCACTCTAGCGTCAAATCACTCTAACGTCAAATCACTTTAACGTCAAATCACTTTAACGTCAAATCACTTTAACGTCAAATCACTTTAACGTC
>CAZFWQ010000058.1:1815-3771 GCA_964522755.1 uncultured Oscillospiraceae bacterium
TCAAATCACTTTAACGTCAAATCACTTTAACGTCAAATCACTTTAACGTCAAATCCCAGCATCTCCCCGAAAGGAACCAGTTCCTCCAGCACATCGCCATAGACCATGGCCAGGTGATGAGTTCCCCCCGCGAGGCTGTACTGTTTCAAAAAGCCGGCGACAGGCAGGCCGGGCTTGAACCAGCCATGGATACTGTCTGCCATCATGTCTTCCCCTTCCACGCCCAGAACCTCGACATTGCTCAGAATCAGGCAATAGCGGCCATTCCCGGTGGGTGCGATGTTGACAAGCACGGCTCTTCCGGGCATATAGCGGCCATAGGCCACCATGGGGTTCATCGCGTCCGTATAGGGGAAATCCTTTTCAACCAGCCTGGGCTTTTCTGCCATCACATTGATGTTGATCTCTCCCATGTGGCTCAGGAAAATCGTGTTGTTCTGCCAGTCGGGGCAAAACATCTCCGTGAATGTCGTCAGCGGATAGACTGATGCGAGCGCGCCCGTCAACGCGGCTGTGAGAACATCTCCCTCTCCGGCATATCCGATGCCTGAAGCCATTTGCTTGCCCGCTTCCAGAAAAGGCATGCAATCGAATCCGGAACCGGGTACAATCGCCAGGAAATTCACGGTGAAGGCGGTCAGCTTCTTTTCTTCTATCCAATTTCGCAGCAGAAGGCAAGCCCTTGTTGTCCGCTCATGTACCTCCCGGTTGTAGTCGACCGGTTCAAACCGGCTTAAGTCCTCCTTGATGTCGGCGTCAACCGCCGCATCGGTGATCATCCCGGCATATCTCCCGATGTCATCCAAGCCGTCACCAAGAGAGATGACCGAAATGCCGATGGTGGACTTCAGTTCATCAAAAGGCACATTGAAATCTCCCATCCCATCAAACGGCTGGCCAACGATACCCACCCTTGCCTGGCGCATTTTCGATGCGGCACTGGCTGCCTTGCAAAGATTGCCTACCCTTGCGATGACATCGGACTGCCCGGTATGTCCCGCCTCGATGAAAAACTTCTTTCCGCGCCTCAATAACAGGTTGCACATGTCCTGCACGCCGTGTATGCCATGGTTGTACATGATTTCCACGGGGTCCGTCCGGCTGTCGAAAACCGCAGCCTCAGTGGTATCCAGGACAATAAGAGGCACTTCGATCCGGCACAGCGCGTCAATGGACTCCATTGACGGCGAGTAGGCAAGATGCAAGGTGACGACAGCGCAGACATCCTCGCGAATGAACAGGTCCACGGCAGAATGAAACTCTTCCTTCAGTCTGCAGACCGGCGGACAGACCGGATCCATGCCGGCCTCCCGAAGCTTGCCGGCAATCCCTGCGTATATTTCATCGATATGCGGCCGAATCTCCGGGCAGGCCTTGTCGTACAGTTCCAGATACAAGGGCATCAGTCCAATTTTATAACCGCTCATTTCATGCCACGCAACCTTTCAAATTCCTTCGCTGTGAATTGATGATTGTTAATTTTTATTATCTCGCATGCAATTCCATTTCCTACACCGTCATTCGGAGATCAGTTTTTACAGACTTCAAATACAATTCCATTTCCTTCATCGTCTTTCGGATATCAGTTTTTTGTAAGCCTCGAATGCGACCTTCTTTTTCCGGTCCCTCGTCATGACGCCGTAGAGGCTTATGTCCCTGCCAAACATGGACAACCGGCTTGGCCAAAGCAGAGGCCAGGCATGGTCGGCATAGCACCACACCAATGCACCGCAGACATGAGGACGCATTGCGGCATAATCAATGGCTATCATTTTCGATTGGATTTCCTCGTCCACCACGCCATCATGCGAGTGCCCCGTCTGGTACCCAAACTCCGTGACAAATATCGGTTTCCCAGGATAGGCCGCAGCAAGGATTTTGGCGTGTTCCGCCCAGTACTCCTCCGCACGGGGAAGCCCATACTCTTCATTGTGCAGGTAAAGCCTTTCGTGAATA
>CAZFWQ010000058.1:3781-14060 GCA_964522755.1 uncultured Oscillospiraceae bacterium
GCCAGATACTTGTTGACGCAGACGACGTCATCGCATGGGAAGAGCTTGTCCGCAAGGTCGGAAGCCCAGTACGTTTCCATGGACACATGCATGGCAAGCCTGGAGGGATCCAGTTTTTTTGCAAGTTGAATCAAAGTGTTGTTCATCTCCGTGACGCCAGGTTCCCGTTCATTCGTCTCATTGCTGACAGACCAGAATATGACCGACGGATGGTTGAAATCCCGTGCAATCAATCTGCGAAGCTGTGATTTCGCATGGTCCAACGTCAGCCCCAATGCCTGCCTGGCTTCCTCGGAACTGGTGCCCGGGACATCGACAAGCAAGGCGCACAAGGGAATCTCGTCCATGACGAGTAATCCGAGTTCATCGCACCAGTCAAGCTCTTCGCTGTCGTGGGGGTAGTGACACATGCGGACGAAATTGGCGCCGGATTTTTTGATTTCCTCAAAATCCCGTCTTGAAATGGCATGGTTTATGGCGAGCCTTGTATCCGGATAGTCTTCATGCCGGTTGAATCCGTTGAAAAAGACCGGCTCTCCGTTCAGCAGCACTTTCCCGTCCTGAACGCAGATTGTCCTGAACCCAAAGCGAACCATCTGACAGTCCGTGTTCTTACCGTCCATTGATACATTGATGAAAGCCGAATAGAGGGACGGGGCATCAGGAGACCAGACACTCACATTCGGCACAATCCCCTCCAGCAAAGCCTCATGGGATTCGCCGGGATCCACCGCAACAGACCCGTGAAGAGAGATCGCATCCTCCTGAACCCCGTTTTTCGTTATCTTTATCGAGATCTGTGCCCGAGCCGCACTATCATGTTCATTTTTCAATGTGACTGCAATCTTGAGGCGGCCTTCGCTGCCTTGCGGCTGCGCAACGATTTTCACATCTTGAAGATGTACCCAGTTGGTAGCCACAAGTGATACGCTGCGGACGATGCCGCCCCGGCTGCGCCAGAAATGCACGGGGGGCAGCTCTCCCGCCGCCGTTTCATTGTTTGCCCTGATAGTGACGACATTCTCCTCGCCGAATCTGCACAACTCTGAAACCGGAATATCGAACGGCAAAAATCCTTCGTCGCTGCTCCCGGCATAACAGCCATTCATCCATATGGCGGCATGGTAATTGACCGCCTGAAAGTTCAGGATAATTCGCCTGCCCTGCATGGAAGCAGGTACGATGAAGCGTTTTTCGAACCAGCAGGTTCCCCGGAAACCGATGTGCTCAGGCAGGCAATGTTCGAATGTGCAGGGAATCGTCACTTCCCTCCATCCATGGATCGACTTTTCATCAAGATCGGTACCCGCCTTTTCAGCACGGACAGTCCATGTTCCTGTCAGGTCCACACATTGGCGGATTTCATTATGCAAGCGGACTTCGTTTGATTCCATGTCAATCATCCTGAATGCCCCCTTTCCATGAAAATTTCCCTGCGGGTGAGTGATCGCCCAGCCCCGTCACGCCGTTTGACGGCAATTCAATTCTCCTGAACGGCATAGTTGACAGTTGAATCCAGAACCAGTCCCATCATGCCCTCGACCACTTTTCCGCCAGATGAAGAAGGGTTCTGGCTTCTTCTTCCGTCTCGCACCGGGTGTCTATGAAGAGGCCGGTCGAAGAGAGGCATTCCAATGCCGTTTCCACCTCGTCGCACGGTATCGAGATATGAAGGTTCTTGCCTGCCTTCTGCACTTTCTTCAGCACGTCCATATAATGGAGCGGGCTGGGTTTTCCTGCGCCCGGCAGTATCTGGAGCGCCTGCAGTCCAGGCAGCGAGCAAATCGCATCAACGTGGGCGAAAGCCATGATTCCATCCACATGGTACACCGAATAGTCGAGATGCTTCATCTGCATCTCAAGCGCGGGCATGAAAAGGTCTTCAAACATCCGCGGCGATATCATGTATGAAAAGTCGTTCTGCAGCGGGTAAAACCGTCCGGGTGCCCAAAGTGGAAACCAGCAGGTGCTGCCTTCGGCTGCCTCATGGGTGATCCCGTAGAACTTTTCATAAACGCCAACCCACAGTTTCATCAGGTGCATCTCGAATTCTCGGACATATTCCGGGCATTCCAACACGTCAAACAGCAGCTGGTTCGTACTTCTGAGCCCTGCCAGAGTGTCCCCGCAGCCGCCGATTGCCTGTATGCCAGGAAGTGATTTGCCATGAGACTCCGCCACGGCGAACCGATGCAGCTTTTCCGCAAACATCCACCATTTGTTGCCGGGATCGATTGCCAAATCTCGGCAATCATGGTCGGAAAGGTCCCCCTTCTCAATCAACGGGTGAACCCAGCCGGTTTCTTCGGCCAAATCCACCTTGGCGCCAAGATATGAAGGGATGAAGTCCCATCCGGGATAGCCCGGCGTCCACAAGGGGAAAGCTTCCCCGCCAAAAAAAGTGCGGCTTAGCCGGAACTCGTTCACCGCATGGAGGTAATCAAAATCCAACCACCGGTCTTCCACTTTTTCAGGAAAGGCAGGGGGAGAAGCAGGCTTCAGCCCCTGCAGCGGAGAAGTGACGGAAAGGCCGCACCGTCCGAAATCCTCATGGGCCCACCAGGTACGGAAGTGCTCTTTCGTCTGTTCCCAGTCGGGCTTATAGAGTAGTTCCATCATTACCCTCTTCCGTGTTCGCGATAGTACCGGTAACCCTGGACGGCCGTGTCAATGTTCTCCCACGGCGTCCCGGGTGTGCAGGTACTGGACATGGATAAGAACAAACCGGTCTTTGGACCGTTTTCCACCAGGAAGCGAAGCTGTCTTTTCACGTCTTCAGGTTTTCCGAGTGGCAGCTCGCGCGTCACCGACACACCGGCCTGGATGATCATGGACCGACCCTTTTTGTCCTTCAACTTGCAGATTTTTACATAATCCATGCCGTCTTCGTATTGAAAGCCTTGGAAACCGTTCACCCCTGCTTCAAGCAGGTCGGGAATCAGCGCCATCAAGTTTCCATCGCAGTGCCACAAAAGCGCAAAGTCCGCATCCGCTGCCGGTTTGATGGAACGGGCAAACTGCTCGGTCCAGCTGTTCCGCAGGGACTGCAGACTCACCAGCAAGCCGCGCGAGTCTGCCATGTCATGATCAAGACGGTGGTACAGGGGGAATCCCGCAAACTGGTAGGCCTTCACCACGGCCTTGTTCTTAAGCACCGCATAATCGGCCTGGAGCTTGAAAAGCCGGTCGATTACCTCCGGATAGAGTATATAGGCCATGAGATAGTTTTCATAGCCATAACGGTAATATTCCAGATGGGGAAAGGTCAATATGCCGTGTCCCGATTTCAGCATGTCCGGTCCCAGGATCCGCTGCGATTGAGACTCGAAGACAATGACATCCTGCATCGTCTGCTGTTCGTCAAAAGTCTTTATCTTGAGCTCCAACGAGGGAAAATCATAACGTTCCATATACTCGACGCAGGCTTCCGGCGTGTCAATCACATGGCCGTCAATGACGGGAACACCGCCGGTGGTGGCTCCGCCGCCTCCGCCTTCGTATCCCTTTTCACCCATCGACAATGGATTGTCGGCCAGCATCTGGTCCACCATGCTGACTCCGATGTTTTCAAGCATCCGGAAATAGACGCCGTACGGATCCTTGACATACTCACCGGCGCCGGCACCAGCCAGGCGTTCAATCACGCTGTGTTCCATGATGTGCACGAGACCGGTCGGGATGCCTTTGGTTTCAATTCTCTGCAGCGTATCAAATGCCAATTGCGCATTTTCCGAATAAGCTGGCATGCAGTTTTCCTCCCGTGCATTTGATGGTTCCAGAACAAGTCATACATGATGGGCCGTTTGTCCATCATGACATCAGCGCGTTTTTGCGGCGGCACATTTCATGACGACACATTTCATGACGACACATTTCATGACGACACATTTCATGACGAGACCTTACAACTTGATTATCTGTTCTTCATACGGCATGTTCTTTCTGAAATGCGGCATTTCCACCGTGCGGCTCTTATTCGTGACCGACAGCTCGCTTAGAAGCGCCACAGCCGTCCACTCGCAGGCCTGGTACACGTCGACAGCCGGACGGACTCCTTCGGAAATGGCTTTTACAAAGTCTTCAACAATGAAGAAATCTCCGCCGCCGTGTCCGGAATTCCTCTGGTCATCCGTCGCGTCAAGATACCGTTTCGGCAAATATTCCTTGAATTCGGCGAGCGGACGCCATTGCGCCTCATCAACGGATTTGTCCATGCCTTTGACCCAGATTTTTGATTCCTGTCCGGCGACGCGGGAAGATTCGACTACGCCCTTCGTTCCCTGTATCGAGTAATACGTCATCTGGTGGGGACGAGGGGAAATGGCGTCCAAGCGGACCCTTGCAAGTTTCCCGCTGGCCAGCCGGCACATGGTCACCGTGGTATCTTCCTGCCTCAGTTCAAAATCACAGTGCCTTCCGCTGCCGAAACAGGTCACCGATTCAATCCTGTCGCCTTCAAACCACTGCATGACAGGCCCGATGCTGTGCGTGGGATAATAGGCGCCGTGCTTGCCCATCTGCCAGTATTTCCGCCATGAGGTTTTCCCGTTCTGGTGCGCCCCGTAATTGTATGTCATCAAACCCTGCAGGTTATGCAGGTATTCGCCCTCGCCATAGTAGACATCGCCGAGAATACCGGCCCGCACAAGGCTCAGGATAAGCTGATTGTCCGGCATGTAGCAGTAATTCTCCGCCATCATGTATACTTTGCCCGATTGCTCGACATTTTCGATGAGCCACCAGAGTTCATCCATCGTGACGCCCGCCGTCACTTCGCTCAAGACATGCTTGCCTGCCTGCAGCGCCGCAATGGCCTGCGGGACATGGCACTGCATCGGCGTACCGATGACGACCGCGTCGATATCCGAATCCAGCATGTCGTCAAATATGCGGTAGGCGTTCGGAATGCCGTATTTTTTCTTCTGATCCTGCAGCAGCGCGTCATCAAGGTCGCAAAGCGCGGTTACCTCCACGTCTTTGAGCGCATGAAAACCAGCGATTGTGGAAAGACCCCTGACACCTACTATTCCTACTTTCAGCATGTCTTTTTCCCCCCATTGTCCACACTTCTCTCGTCACCCATCGTCAGTGAAATTCCGGATGCATCACACGGTTGTCAAACTGCATCACCGTTGTCGGAATATTCCCTTTATGCCTTGACTGAGCCCACCAGCATGCCTGATACGAAATATCTCTGAAGAAATGGGTATACGCACATGATGGGGATGATTGTAACTAC
Source organism: uncultured Oscillospiraceae bacterium (assembly GCA_964522755.1). GTDB lineage: Bacteria > Bacillota > Clostridia > DSM-8532 > DSM-8532 > JAEWSN01. Next base: position 9,021 of record CAZFWQ010000058.1, read on the forward strand.
CGTGATGGCCATCTTCAGGGATTGGCTTGATACGGTATTGGCCGCCACCCTCGTCTTCGCCTCTTCCAGCGATTGCTGCATCTGCACAGCCAGTGCATTGTACAGGACATATTGCATTGTATAAAGTTCCGGCCTCATGGCGTTGTAGAGCTGGGTGTCAATGAAACTGTTCCAGTGCTGGATGCAGGAAAACAGAACAATGGCCGCATTGACCGGCAGGCACAACGGAAGAATCACGCTGAAATAGGCGTTGATCTCCGTGCCTCCATCGATCAGGACGGATTCCTCCAGAGATGGTGGCAGCGACTCGATGTACGTCTTGACGAGTATCATGTTGAACGCGTTGACCATGGCCGGTATGATGTAAACCCAGAAAGTATTGGTAAGGTGCAGTGACTGGATGACCAGGTATATGGGGATGATGCCTGCCCCGACATACATGGTGAACAGGAAGAACATCCTGAAGAACTTGCCGAACACCAGGTCCTGGCGGCTGATGACATACCCGCCCATGGCCGTTACGAACAGCATGCATATGGGTCCTATCACGCTTCTCGATACTGAGACGAACAGAGCCTGAAGGATGGAGGCATCCTTGAAGATGATCTTGTAGGACTCAAATTGAATCGCTTCCGGTAAAAGCAGCAGGGGATTTTTTACCTGGGCCACACTGCTGATGGAGTAGTTGATGACATAGATGAACGGATAAACCATGATGATGAAGACGACCGCCATCAGGATATAAAGAAAAACATCAAAGACCACTTCAAGCGCACTGCGTTTTGTAACCAATTCCTACCCCTCCAAACTAGAATATGGCGGAGCCACTGATTTTCTTGCTGCCCCAATTCACTGTAATCAACAAAAGGACGCTGATGCCGGTCTTGAGAATGCCCACGGCAGTCGCATAGGGATAATCCAATAACTTCAAGCCAAATTTATATATGTACATGTCCAAAACTTCCATTCTTTCCCAATTTGTCGAATTCGTGAAAATGAAGAATTGTTCAAGGTTGGAGTTGAAAATCCAGCCGCTGTTCATGATCAGGAGGATGGCCATGGTGGGAATCAGATGCTGGATCGTAATATGCCATATTCTGCCGAACCTGCTTGCGCCATCTATCGCAGCCGCTTCATACTGCTCCTGGGGGATGCCGCTGATGGTCGCCAGGAAAATAATGCAATTGTATCCGGTATATTTCCACAAGTTCAGATAGATCATGAAAGGCCAGGCGAATCTGGCCTCACCCATGATGTTGATTCCTTTTTTCAATATGCCCGCCTGCACGAGGAACTGGTTGATGGCGCCGGAGCGCACGGCTATCAGGGCCCAGATTACCGAATAGGTGATGACCATGGATACGAAATAAGGAAAAAAAGTGACGGTTTGCACCGTCTTTGCGATGGATTTTTTCCTCACCTCACTGAGGCACACGGAAAAAATGACTGCTACAACAAGGTTCTGAACGACCGAGACAACATTGATGACAAGTGTGTTCCGAATCAGGTAGCCAAAATCGCTGCCATCGATGAAAAACCTTTTGAACTGAAGCAACCCGGTCCACTCACCCGAGAAGATATTGGTGCCGAGCTGGTATTTCTTAAATGCAAGAACCCATCCGCCAAGGGGGATATAGGCGAAAACTAGTGTGAGGATGAACGCCGGCGCCAACATGAGCAGCAGATAGCGCTGCCTTTTCACACGGGTCCAAAGCGTCTTCCGGGAATGCAGTCTGACTTTTCCCGACTCCAAGGTTTTCACTGACAAAATACAATCCTCCTCCTTCTCATCCATTCCCGCATTCATATGGCAATCAATCTGCATGGACCGCTTCACTGGCCTGCCAAAAAAGCAGCAAACCACAATGCTTCATCAATCCTGCGCGATATGCGCGCTGTTGATTCATGAGACCGCCCGGATGGCCATCATGCCAAGCGGCTGCAGAACACGTGCAGGCTGACAAAAGCCAACCTGCACATGTCTGCGGCATCATCACTTTGACAGGCATCAGCCAGCTTATTTGTTCTTGTACTCTTCCAGCTTGGTGGCGGTAATGCCGATCAGGCGGTTCATCTCATCAATGTACGTGGCAGGGGAAAGCTTCTCATAGGCAGCCATTGCCTCGGTCCAGATTGATTCGAACTTTGCATCGCTTGGCGCCATGATCAGCTTCGTTGAATACTTGATGCGGAGCTCCGTCATTTTCGTTCCGGTCTTGCCGATATCGGAAGTAGGATCGATGTAAACTGCGGTAGATAAGCCCGAGGGAGCAAAGAATCCGTTTTCCAGATACCAGCTCTTCGAACTCGTCCAGCCTAAGGATTTGTACGAATCCTGTTGACGCTTTGTAAGACCCTGGGAGTCGATGTAGGTCTGCTCAGCCGTCAGCGCATGGGGTTGGCCATCGGCCGCCAGGAGGTTGAACCACGGCAATCCGCAGCCCCAGCCGCCGATGCCCTGGGTTTCATTGTATACCGGATCAAGCGTTGCCTTTTTGAGTTCCTCTGTACCAACACGCTTTCCGCCTTCATTATTCCAATGGATTCCTTCGATACCGCTTCTGAGAAGGATTTGCCCTTCATCCGTAGACAAGTAGTCGAAAAGTTTCGCAAGACGTGCGGGTTCCTTGCACTTCGTGGTCATTCCCCATGAATCGAAAGGCCGGCTTGCCTCCATGCGGATTTCGCGTTTTTCACCGGCTGCGACCTGGGCATTGGTCTGGATGGGCAGGCTGATATACTGCATGTTCTCTTTTCCGGCGGCTATCATCGCGGCATTGGCCCCAGCCTGCTGCCAGACTACATAGAAGCCGACAAGCGCTTTGCCCTTGTTCATCTTTTCAACGGTGTTCGCGTGAAGATCGGTGAAGCACTCCTCATCAAGAAGACCATTCTGATAAAGGGTGTTGAAAAACTTGATGGAATCTTTGACCGGAGGCGCCTTGAAGTAGTCTTCAAACAGCTTGGTCTTCAGATTGTACGTGAAGGCTTCATTGCTGGCCGCCTGATATGTGTCGCCTTTCTCATAAAGGCATGGGACAAGGCCGCCAAGGCCCCAGGGCTCAGCCATCGGCAAAGTGACGCCGACCACAGGATTCCCGTCGACATCCTTTGCCGTCTTTACAGCTTCCTTCAGGAAAGCAACCCAGTCATCGACGGAACGGGGCATTTTCCACCCGCCTGCTTCTATCACGTCTGAACGGATCATCATGTCATTGACTTCAATGTCGGATTCAAGGCTCCTCGGAATGGCGGTTTCCCACTTGAACAATTTGCCATCGCCGGCAAGACGCCAATATGGGATGAGGTCCTTGAATCGAGCCGTGAAATTGGGCATCGAAGCAAGATATGGGTCCAATTCAATCAGGGCGTTGCCCCTGATGTAGTTGATGACCATGTCTTCCCTCTGCATATACTGGATTTCACCGTAGTCGCCCGCGGCAAGCATCAGGCTTTGCTTTTCCCGCATATCACCCGAATAGGAGATAAACTCGAAATTGATCTTGAACTTTTCGTAAAGGACTTTCCCGACTGCCGTATCCATGGAATTCTTCACATTGGTAGGGCCGACAAGAACCTGGATGGTATATGGTTCTTCAGGAACGGGGGTTGCCGCTGCACTTTCGGTCACGGCTGCGGTTGTCTCTGCTGTGGTCGTTGCTGCTGTTGTCTCTGCTGCGGTCGTTGCTGCTGCGGTCGTTGCTGCTGTGGTTGCCACAGCTGCAGCTGTGGTTTCGGCCGGCGTGGTTCCTCCGCATGCGGACAGCATCCCTACTACCAACACGAGGGCCAGGACAAGGCAAAGTTTTCTTTTCATGTTTCTTCCTCCCTGTCTAAAAATAGGGTGTCAATACGAGCCAATTTTATGACATGGATGTTCATGTGTCAACTGCAAATGGCATAATTATTGTGTGTTATGACTTATTTGTTCATTTTTAGAACCTGAATAGTTATGTTTTGACTTTTTACGTCAATTACTATATCATTACCATAAGAAAAAAAAGCAGGTGAACCGCGATGTCAAAAACGCAGGATAGGGAAAAAATAGTTCTTGAGGCGCTTGACCAAAAGAAAAAAATCTCTATCGATGAGGTGACATCCCTGTTGTCCATTTCTCTTTCCAGCGCGCGCAGGCTGTTCATTGAAATGGAAAACTCGGGAAAGGTTGTCCGTACACACGGCGGGATCCATCTTGTATCAACCAAAGGGTCGGAATATTCATTTGAAGAACTCGAAAGCAGGAACCTTTCCGCGAAGCAACAAATATCCGCATGCGCTGCAGAGACCATGGCCGATGACGATGTTGTCTACTTCGACAGCGGCACCACGCTCCTTCAACTGGCGATAGCCGTCAAGGCCAGGCTGAATGCCGGCACGCTGCGTCGGATCAAGGTGATAACGAACTCCTTCGCCAATCTCGAGGTACTGCAGGATTCATGCCATGTCATCCTGATTGGCGGCGAGTATCACGCCAGCCGAAAGGCGTTTGCCGGATATCCATCAGAGAAGTTCGTACAGAATTTTCTATACAAGAAAGCCTTCCTTGGCGCGGACGGGCTTGACCTGAACGAGGGATTCATGACCACCGACACAGACACGGCCAAACTCAATGAAGTCGTCATCAAGCGCTCGGACGCGAGCTACGTATTGCTGGATTCCAGCAAATTCGGCCTGCGATCCTTCGTCAGTTACGCGTCAATATCGGAAATAAGGGCCATCATCACGGACAACGGCATCGACACGGATATCCTTGCGCAGTGTGCCAAAGCAAATTTGGAAATCCTGGTCGCAAAACCCGGAGAGTGAATCTTTCCCGGATTACATGGATTTCAACGGATGCGGAACCGGAGACATAAACACTTCCGGTTGCACTGATTTCCCTAAAATGCGAAACTGGAAACAGGTTCTTTCCCGAGCCAGGCAAAATCAGCAGAAATAAGGAGAACCAAATATGGGCAAGACAATCAGATTCGGAATCATCGGCTGCGGATTGATGGGGCGGGAATTCGCGAGTGTGAGCGCACGCTGGTGTCATCTGAC
>CAZFWQ010000059.1:0-2794 GCA_964522755.1 uncultured Oscillospiraceae bacterium
ATTAGGTCCCTGCTTTTTACATCCATGCAGGTATCATCCGCCACGACATTCATCGAAGTGCATCCGAGGTCGTCTGTTTCCATCGCAAGACGACATGCGCTGGCCGCATCCCTCACATCGATGTAATTCCAGACGTTGCGAACACGTTGGGAAGGATCCCGATTGAACTCGGGAAAATTCCTGAACATATCGGGCGTGTGTATGTATCCGAGACGCAGGCTGACAACCTGCATTCCTGTTCTCCGATGGAAAGACTCCGCTGTTTTTTCACCTGCGACTTTTGACAAACCGTAGCAATCCTCGGGAAGCAGCGGATGTTCTTCATCAATCGGCACATACAGGGGCGCATGCAATTCCTTTGCAAATCCGATTCCGTAGATCGTTTCACTGGATGCAAGAACCGCCTTGCCGATTTTAAGTCCGGCCATCGCCTCGAGAACATTGTACGTCGCCATGACATTGTTCTGGAAAGTCACCTCGTTCTGAAAGAGGAAAGCCGTTGGAATAGCCGCCAGGTGAATGACAGCTTCAGCCCCTTGCAGCACCCCGTATACTTCTCCGAGATTCCTCAGATCCGCGTGGGCAAACTCACTTGTTTTGACAGCGGGCGCCTTTGAATCGACATTCAGCACGCTGTACCCGTGTTCCAAAAGGTCTTTGACAACCCATGTTCCCAATTTCCCGCTTCCGCCGGTCACAACGATTTTTTTCATGTGATGCGCACTCCTCGCTTTCATGACGCTTGTTCATGGAACCTGTTCACTCCCATGTGGATTCAACGTCTTCAAGAAACTCCGAAACCAATTGCCGATAAACATCCCTGTGAACGCAAATACTTTCGGCGTGCTTTGCATCCGGCATCAGAAAAAGCCTGGCGTATCCACGTTTGGCTGCATGCAGCTTTTCAGACGCCGCAGGGGGTATGTAGCCATCCCGCATGCCGTGGATGAACATCATCGGGATTCCCGGCAGCCCGTCGTTTTCTTCCAGGGAATGCAGGGGAGATACGTCACTGAACTTGAATCCTGCCTGAAGCAAGGTTGCAAGGCTGGCGGCATTGACAAGCGGAAACGGGGGCAACCCATATTCAATTTTCAGCCGGTAGGCCAATTGTTCCGCCAGGTCGGCATATGGGCAGTCGGCAATCACAAACCCGACACGTGAATCCATGGCAGCGTGCAGCACCACCGTGGCACCGCCCATTGATTCGCCATGAGTGCCGATCTTCGCATTTTCACCCAACCGGGCGATAACGGCATCAACTACGGCCCGCAAGTCATGTTTTTCCCGATAACCCATGGTCACGAGGTTGCCGCCGCTTTCGCCGCTGTGCCCGTGGTCATAGATGATGACGTGATAGCCGTGCTCCCGAAAGAGCCTGACGTATTTCAAACTGCCAATCCGATTGTATGCATATCCGTGCACAAGAATGACCGCTTTGTCCGAGGGCACACCTTCCGGTTCAAACCATTGGCCTTGAAGCACATACCCATACTGGGATTTTATGGAAATCCGCTCGTATTCAAGGGCCTCATACTCACCCGCTGTCAGAAATCCGCCTTCAATCTGATCCTGTACTGCCTTTTCCAGGGTATATCGCTTTGGACGAACCACTACGTTGGAAAACACCATGCCTGCGGCAGCCAGGGCAAGGGAAGCAAAACCCGCCGCGCTGGCCAATCCTTTGAAGAGGCCTGCTGATCCTTTCATGCCATCGTCCTCCTTTTTTCACATCTTCAGTCATTATATCATTGTGCAGCATCCCGATGAACGCTGCCTCACAAGTCATGCGCCATCATACGCCGCATTCCGTGATGGACATTCACGTTCCCGTCCGAAAGAAATGACTGAACCTATAACCAGATAAGGCATATGGCAAACCCGTATGCCAATCATCCCTTCAAACACGATTGGACTGCAAATATGGCGAAGCCGTACTTGCAGTCCAATTGCACGTCAGTGCATTATCCGGGTTCGTCCATTACGGAAACGGCTCCAGTTTCTCAAGCGGCTGCACGTTTCCATAAACGATGTCCGAAGAGCTGCGGGGCGCGGCCCAACGAACGGCGTTGATGATGACCTGCCGCACTTCCTTCTGCATGTAGGTCGGGAATGACTCATGGCCGGGACGGAAATAGAAGATGCGGCCCTTGGCCCGTTTCCAGCAGCATCCGCTGCGGAAAACTTCCCCCCCGGTAAACCAGCTGATGAAAACCAGCGCATCCGGAGCGGGGATATCGAAATGCTCGCCGTACATTTCCTCGTGCGGAATTTCAAAATACTCGGGAAGCCCTTCTGCGATGGGATGTCCCGGCTCAACCAGCCAAAGGCGTTCCTTTTCACCTGCTTCCCGCCATTTCAGCCTTCCGGTGATCGTGCCCATCAGCTTCCCGAAGATCTTGGAGGCGTGCCCCGAGTGAAGGACAATGAGCCCCATCCCGTCGAGAACACGCTTCTGCACTTTGTCCACCACGGCGTCAGACACCTCTCCGTGCGCCATATGCCCCCACCAGACAAGGACGTCGGTTTTTGCCAGCACATCGTCGGTCAGCCCGTGTTCGGGCATGTCCAGGGTTGCAGTGGTGGTTTCCATGTCATCCTGTTCGGACAGAAAGGCGGCAATGGCGCTGTGTATGCCCTCCGGATAGACCGCCGCAATGGCGGCGTCATGTACTTCGTGGCGGAATTCATTCCAGACGGTGACTTGGATGTTTTTACAGCTCATGATGCTTCCTTTCCCCCGGAACTCTATCCGGGCAAGAAATCCGATTGTGGTCCGCCAGGCATGATTTCC